>JAOAQY010000098.1 GCA_025210965.1 Tissierellales bacterium | reverse complement strand
TTGATTTCCTATCGTATTACAATACTAAGGCGTGCTTGAAAGAATCTTTGTGTTCTTTGGGTACGTCTATTTTGTTTATTGGGGGTAGGTTATATGAAAAAGATAAAGATAATGGCATTGTTATTGGCTTCAGCTATGATAATGATGTCGGGAGTTGGTTGTTCAAATGGTGGAGATGAGAAGGTAGAAAAAGAATCTTCAGCACTTCAAACAGAAAGCACTGAGAGTGCTCAAAAAGCAGAAAGTGAAGTTACATTCAAGGATACAATAGTGTATGCACTTTGGAGTTCGCCAGATGGATTTTTCAATCCAGCGCTTTCAAATACTACTTATGATGGATCGGTAAACGGTCTGGTTTATGATTCTCTTATAGGTTATGATGTGAATATGAAGATGATACCTGCTATGGCGAAGTCATGGAGCGTATCAGAGGATGAAAAGACTTTATCGTTTGAGCTTAGAAATGATATAAAATGGCATGATGGACAGACGGTGACATCAGAAGATGTTGTGTTTACATTTGAAAGTTTAGCAGATGCAGGATATACAGGTGCTTATGGAAGTACTGTGGAAGGAATAGTAGGTTATGATGAGTACAATGCAGGAGATGCAGACCACATAAGTGGTATAAATGTAGAGGGTCAAACTATTTCTATAGAGCTAAAAGATGTTTATGCTCCAGCTCTTATGAATATTGGTCAATTTGGCATACTTCCTAAGCATATTTGGGGAGAAGTTGCTGTAGCTGATTGGCAAGAATCGTCTGAATTACTTGCAAATCCTATTGGCTGTGGTCCTTATAAGTTTGTAGAATTTGAAGATGGACATCATTTGAAATTAGAAGCAAATGAAGATTATTTTGATGGACCTGTTGCTACGAAAAACTTTATATTTAAAATAACTAGTCGAGACAGCGTTCAAGTAGAGCTTGAAAATGGAGAGGTAGATATCGCAGATGTATCGGACATGAAACCTAATGATATCCAAGATTTAGAGGCAAATGGCATCGCGCTTTCATCTTTCCCAAACAATTTGATTCAATATATGGGATTTAATCTTAGAGATGATAGATTCAAAGATATAAAGGTTAGATCGGCTATCATGCATGGTATAGATAGAAAACTTATGGTAGATGTACTGGTAGGCGGTCAGGGACAGCTTATAAATACTCCTATGATTCCAACTGGCTGGGCATATCCTGATGCGAGTAGCTTAAACCCTTACGAATACGATGTTGAAAAGGCGAAAGCTTTATTGGCAGAAGCGGGATGGGAAGATAGAGATAATGATGGAATACTAGAAGATAAAGATGGTAATGATTTTAAGGTTGTACTTACGTATCCATCAGGTGATAAATCTAGAGAAGACTCTGCTCCTATAATTCAAAGCTATATGAAAGATTTGGGTGTAGATATGGAATTAGAGATGTTAGAATTTAAAGCTACTATGGCCAAAGTAGTTGGAAATCATGAGTTTGATTTATATCTAATGGGCAATAGTTTAGATTCAGACCCAGATCCAAAACCATACTGGCATTCAACTGCTATGAGTGATGAAAAAGGTGTATATGCTTGGAATATAGCTGGGTTCCAAAATGTTGATGCAGATTCGCTTATGGAAGCTGGTCTTGCAACTACTGACCAAAACGAGAGAACTAAGATTTACAATGATTTTGGTGTGCTCATGAATAAAGAACTTCCTTGGGTTACTTTGTATTCTAAAGATATCATGATGGCACATAATCCACATTTGAAAAATTACAATCCAAGTACTTACACTAGATTTGTAGATGTTGAAGATTGGAAGATAGAAAACTAGATATGAAAAAATTTGTTCTAAAGAAATTACTATCATCATTTGTACTATTGATACTTATTACAATGGCTGTGTTTGCTCTTACTCACATGCAGCCAGGTAATCCCTATCTTGATAGACTAGGGCCAGATGTATCGGCAGAGCAGTTTGAGCAGATGCTTGTAAAACTTGGCTACTATGATCCTATTTGGCTTAAGTATCTTAAATGGCTTCGCCAAGTAATTTCTGGTGATTTGGGGTATTCCATAAAGCATGGACAGCCGGTAATTATGCTTATCAAGAAGTATTTGTTACATTCGATAGTGCTTGTAAGTGTATCTTTTGTACTTAGCTCTATCGCTGGAATAGCGATAGGAATAAAAGCTGGAGGTGGATCTAAGTGGTTTAAGAATATTGTGCAGTCAAGTTCTATAGCTCTACTTAGTCTTCCAAGTTTTTTCATGGGGATATTGTTCATAAAGTGGTTTGCCTATGATTTGAAATTGCTACCTGCTTCAGGTATGTACTCGCTTAAAATTTCAAGTAGTGCTCCGTTTGTGGACGTATTTGTAGATAGGATAGCACATATGATACTTCCGGTGGCTGTGCTTATGCTCATGAATATACCTGCTATAGTTCAGTTTACAATGACAAATATGGAGAGAGAGCTGCGCTCTGATTATATAAGAACTGCTAAGTCAAAAGGAATAGGACGAAAGGCGATTCTTTGGAAGCATGCGTTTAGAAATATGGCAATTCCTATAGTTGCTTTGCTTAGTTTGCAGGCTCCTATGGTATTTTCAGGTGCAATGATTACGGAAACCATATTTAGTTACCCCGGCATGGGTAAACTCGGATTTGATGCTGTGCTTGGTAGAGATTATCCGCTTATAATGGGAGTACTACTTGTAAATACTGTTGTGGTAGTTGTGGTGAATTTTTGTGCAGATTTTATCTATGCACTCATTGACCCTAGAATCAGATTAGTGAAGGGGAGTGAGTAGAGGATGAAATCAAATATAAATCGAAATAAGCGGGGAGTATTTACAATTTTACTAATTATGATATTGCTGACTATTACTATGGTTTGTTTTGCGGCACCTCTTTTAACTAATTATGATCCGAATGATGTAGATCTCATATCAGCAGATAGCCCGCCAAATTCATCGCATTTGCTAGGGTGTGATGAATTAGGAAGGGATATCTATTCGAGAATGTTATATGGCGGCAGAATATCCATGACAGTTGGTTTTACGGTTGCATTTATACAATTGACCATCGGTGTAGGGATGGGAATGACTTCGGGATATTTTGGAGGTTGGATAGATATAATGATGATGAAATTTGCAGAGCTGATTCAATGCTTTCCATTTTTCATACTGGCTATTAGTCTAGTCTCAGTAGTTGGGGCTGGTTTTTGGAGTGTTGTAATAGTGCTTGGAGTACTTGGCTGGCCTAGTATATATTTTATAATAAGAGCGGAGAGTTTAAAGCTTAGAGAGTCAGAATTTGTACTAGCGGCTAAAACCCTAGGAGCGAGTGGTGCTAGAGTAATATTTAAGCATATACTTCCAAATGTAGCACCACTCATGTTAGTTCAGGTTACGCTCTCAATATCATCGGCTATACTTTCTGAATCAAGTCTAAGTTTCCTCGGCATGGGAATAATGCCGCCGGATTCTAGCTGGGGAAATATTTTAATGGCAGCAAGGACTATGAGTGTGCTTAAAAATAATTGGTGGCAGTGGATGCCAGCTGGAATATGCATATTTTTTGTAGTGCTTTGTGTAAATCTGATTGGACAAAAACTAAGCAAGGATACGAAGTTCTAGTATGTAAATTCTATATAAATAAAAATCATAGATTTAAAGTTTTTTGACAGAACTTTAAATCTATGATTTTTTCTATTTTATATTTATTTTTGGTAATTGGAGAGATTGTAGCATAGTTTGAATTAAAATGTCAAATATTTTCTGATTGTTTAATATATTGAAATTTAGGGGATTACGCTGTATACTAAAGTTAATTTAAAAAAAGTTGATTTTAGAGGTTTACAAATCTATCTATAAAGTAGTGACTTATATATAAGGAGGAATGCATCATGGAATACAAAATTATAGAAGATTATATAACACCAAACAAGTATAGTAGACCACAAAAAGATTTAAAGAGGATAAAAGCGTTGGTTATACACTGGGTAGCAAACCCAAATACTTCAGCTATTGCGAACAGGAACTTTTTTGAAAGTAGGAAGGGGGGAGAAAAAAGTTATGGATCTGCTCATGAAATTATAGATTTAAATGGAGATGTAGTCATTGCTATACCAGAAAATGAGATAGCTTATCATGTCGGCTCTAAGACATATACTGACGAAGCACTAGTAAGTCTCAGTGACTATCCAAATGATTGTACATATGGAATTGAATGTACGCACGTGGATTGGCAAGGAAATATGACTGATGAGACGATTGCTACTCTGATAGCTAGATGTGCAGATTTGTGTACGAGATACGATTTAGATCCATTAGTCGATATTTGGACTCATAAACAAGTTGTAGGTTGGAAGAATTGTCCAAAGTATTTTGTGGATCATCCAAAGGAGTTTGAATTATTTAAGGAGAAGGTCAAAATCAAAATGACATCAGTGAATACTAGTGATTCTTGGAAATATGAATTAGGAAAAGAAGCGTTAGTTTACTTAGCTGATAAAAAAATTATAGATTCTCCAAAAATATGGATGGATAAATTAGATGAGCCAGTTCCAAATTGGTTGTTTTTTACAATAGTAGAGAGAATTATAAAACAAAGGGATTGTGATAAAAACTAAACATAGATGTTTTGAGCAATGGTTCATATAAGCGAAAGACTTAAAGAGAGGTTAAAAGTGATGTATGAGAAAATATTTGATCAGAATACACAGATTGAGATGGATAGATTTTTTATAGAAAACTTTGCAAATGAAGGAATTATCAAATGGTTTGAGAAAGGCGTGATAATAAATCCGCCAGATAATAATCATATATACTTGGTTCTAGAGGGGGAGTTGAATCAAGTGATGTTTTCTAAAAATGGAAGTATGATTAATTACTATAGACTTTTGAGAGGAAATATATTCGGGGAGATAGATTATTTTGATGGAAGCAGAAGTTATGTAGTGAATAAGACTATGAAGAGTTGTAAGATAGCGGTTATAGGCAGAAAGGTTCTAGAAGAAAAGTTTAAAAAAAATCCAGATATATATTCTTATTTTCTAACTAGCATAGTAAAAAAATATCGCATAGTGATGTTAGAGCTAGCGAATCATAAATTTAATGATTCGCTAGGTAGATTGGCAGATTTTTTTATAAGACTGTATTATGCAGAGGAAAATCCTTCATGTGAAGAAACTATGGATATTTTATTTACACATGAAGATATTGCAAATAGAGTGGGGCTCAATAGAGTTACTGTAACTAGAGGGATAAAGAAATTTGTAGAGCTAGAGTTGATAGAGTTTGTTGATAGAAAAATATTGATAAAAGATATAAAAGGATTAGAAAAATTCACTAATATACCAATATAACTTATGTAGGTTAAATGGTATATAGAAAAGCTCATATTATATGTTCAAAAATTAAATAAAATATAAATTTATTGTTCGGAGTTTTGTAGTCCAAGCTACAAACAATTAATGTAAATTAATATAGTATTTATATTGGTGAAGAGAAGTTCAAAAAGCCTAAAAAATTATATTCAGGGGGTATAATATGAGTGCAATAGCAGAAAAGAAGAAAAAGAGTTTTCCAACACCAGAAAAGAAAAAAAGGAGTTTCCCAACAGCGTATACGGTATTATTTATTGTTTTAATTTTGGCAGCTGTGTTAACTCATCTTGTTCCGGCAGGTTCTTATGCAAAATTGGTATTTGATGATGAGTCAAGTATGTTTGTAGTAACTGCGCCAGATAAGTCAGTTACAGAGTATGGAGCAACTCAAGAAACATTGGATCAATTGGGAATTAAAGTAGGTATTGAAAAGTTTACTGAGGGTAGTATCAATAAAGCAATTGCTATTCCTGGTACTTACGAACAATTGGATTCTAGACCACAGGGTTTTATAGAGGTTCTTCAAGCACCTATATCAGGAGTATATGATACTATTGAAATTATCATGTTCGTATTTATAATAGGTGGTATAATAGGGGTGCTAAATGCAAGCGGAGCGTTTGATGCCGGTTTTGCTAGTTTATCAACTGCGACGAAAGGAAAAGAATATTTATTAATTATCATCATTACATTCTTGATTTCATGTGGTGGTACGACGTTTGGTTTGGCGGAGGAAACGATAGCTCTGTATCCGATATTAGTTCCGGTATTTATGTTAGCAGGATATGATGCGATAGTCTGTATAGCGGCTCTTTATATGGGATCATCTATAGGTACTATGTTTTCTACAGTAAACCCATTCTCTGCTGTTATAGCATCAAATGCGGCAGGAATATCATTTACGGATGGTATGGTATTTAGAGTTATAGGTCTTGTACTTGCAACTATAATAACTATAGTTTATATTATCAAATATGCGGAAAAGATAAAGAAAGATCCTACAAAATCTCTTATCTATTCTCAAAAAGCAGATATCGAAAAGAAATTTTTACATTCAACTAAAGAGATTCCAGAATTTAATGGTAGAAGAAAATTCATGCTTACATTGTTTGCATCGGCATTTTTTGTCATGATATGGGGAGTTGCATCTCAAGGTTGGTGGTTCATGGAAATGACATCACTATTCCTTGCAGTTGGTATAGTTATATGTATAGCTTCAGGTATGGGAGAGAAGCTAGCAGTTCAGAATTTTGTTGCTGGAGCAGCTGATTTAGTAGGTGTAGCACTTACTATTGGAGTGGCTAGAGCTGTTAACTTGATTATGGATAATGGCCTTATATCAGATACTATTCTTCATAGCGCAACAAATGTGGTATCAGGAATGAATGTTGGAGTATTTTCTGTATTGATGCTAATTATATTTACGGTATTGGGATTCTTTATACCTTCATCATCTGGTCTAGCAGTTTTAGCAATGCCAATCATGGCACCACTTGCGGATACTGTAGGATTATCAAGAGATGTAATTGTAAGTGCATATCAATATGGACAAGGCTTGATGGCATTTATAACACCAACTGGTTTGATTCTAGTTACATTGTCGATGGTTGATGTTACTTACGATAAATGGCTTAAATTCATATTGCCACTAATGGGTATCATAGGTGGATTTTCAGTAGTAATATTATTATTACAAGCATTCTTGTAGAAAAATCAAAATTTAAAATCAAAACCTAGAGTATAGATTAATTCTAAACTCTAGGTTTTTTGTTGTAAAAAATATTTTTGCTAAGAAAAAAGAGATAATAACTAGAAAGTGTTTTTAATTTACTTATATTTCACGTTGAATATTTACAGACTGTATGGTAGATTATATTTATGCGTAAATTAGAAATGTTATGAATAGAGAATTAGGTTATGAAAGAATTTAGGAGGAAGTTATCACTATGGAAATTAAGGAAAAAGTTGATATAAATCTTGATAGTAAAGAATTTTTCGAGAAGCATGGACGTAAAAAAACGGTATTTACGTTCACGTTAGGTTGTAAAGTGAATTCCTACGAAACGGAATCTATGATAGAAAAGTTTGAAGCAAAGGGGTATGAAGTTGTTTCGGAAGAAGAGTTTGCGGATGTTTGCATCATAAATACTTGTACGGTAACGAATTTGAGTGATAGAAAATCTAGACAGGTTATTAGAAGAGTGAAAAAACACAATCCAAATGCAATAGTAGCGGCGGTTGGTTGTTATGTGCAGGTAGCAGAGGATAAGGTGCGAGAGATAGAAGAGATAGATGTTATAGCAGGCACAAAGGATAAATACAAGATAGTTGAGCTTTGTGAGGAGTTTGCAAGGGAGCAACACAAAATCGCTGTTGTATCTGATATCATGAAAAACAGAGTATTTGATGAGTCGGAGATTTCGGAAACGGATGGTATGACTAGAGCATATATAAAAATTCAAGAGGGATGCAATAATTTTTGTTCATATTGTATAATTCCATATGCTAGAGGGCCGATTAGAAGTAGATTAATGGAAAATATAGTCAAAGAGGTTAAAAGGTTAGTTTCAAATGGTTACAAGGAGGTTGTGCTTACCGGAATTCATGTGGGGTCGTATGGTAAGGATTTAGGAGAGCAAAGACTTGTGGATGTAATTGAAGAAGTTGCTAATGTAGAGGGTGTAGATAGAATTAGACTCAGCTCATTAGAGCCTACGTATATTACACATGATTTTCTAGAAAGAATGAAGTCTATAGATAGTTTTTGTCCGCATTTTCATTTATCACTTCAAAGTGGCTGTGATAGTGTGCTCCAGAGAATGAATAGAAAGTACAACACAAAAGAGTATTTAGATGCAGTCGATGATATTAGGAGTTTTTATCCAGATGCGGCTATTACTACTGATATTATAGTTGGTTTTCCTGGAGAAACAGATGAAGAGTTTAAGACAACTGCAGAGTTTGTAAAGACTGTAAGGTTTGCAGAGGTTCATGTATTTAGATATTCTCCAAGAAGTGGTACAGTAGCAGCAGAGAGAAAAGACCAAGTAGATGGCAATGTGAAAAATGAGAGAAGTAAAATTTTAATAGATGTGGTTGAAATGCTTTCGAATGAATTTAAAAAGTCTCAGTTAGGAAAAAGCTATGATGTACTTTTTGAACAACATGAAAATGGTCATGTTGTTGGGCATACGAAAAATTATTTGAAGGTTGGAATAGAGGGAGAAATCGAAGAAGGTGCGATTGCTTCTGTTAAACTTGAAAAAGTTTTAGGAAATTTGCTAATAGGGATTTTAAATTAACTGTAAAAGAGGTATAATAAAAGATAGTGAGATGGGAGGTGAATAGCATGGATCAATGTATTTTTTGCAAGATCATCAAAGGTGATATTCCATCTGATAAAGTCTATGAGGACGAGTTAGTTTATGCTTTTAGAGATATTAATCCAAGTGCACCTACGCATGTTTTGATTATACCTAAAGCTCATATCGAATCACTTGAGGCCTTAGAAGATAAGGATAAAGAGCTTGCTGGACATTTAGTGCTAGCAGCTCAAAAGATTGCAAGACAGGAAAACATCGCATCTGACGGCTATCGTTTGGTTGCTAATTGTGGTGAACTTGGTGGACAAGAAGTTAAGCATTTACACTTTCATTTATTAGGTGGAAGAAAATTAAATTGGCCAGCAGGTTAGGGCTTGATTTATGCGTGAAAGTATAGTATAATAACAAAGTCCGAATTCTCCTGCAGTTTTACTGCGGTATGAGAGGGGAGGTTATGAACATGGCAGAAGTTAAAGTAGGTAACAACGAATCTTTGGAAAACGCACTAAAGAGATTTAGAAGAGACATTGCTAAAGCAGGTATTTTGAAAGAAGCTAGAAAACACCAACGCTATGAAAAGCCTAGTGTTAAAAAGAAATTAAAAGCTGAGGCTGCAAGAAGAAAAAATAAAAGAAGATAATTCTCGAGGTGAGAAGTTATGTCATTAAAAGAGCAGTTGATGGAAGACTTTAAGGTTGCAATGCGCAACAAAGAAAAGTTGAAGAAAGATGTCTTGATGATGGCTAGAGCCGCTGTCAAGCAAAAGGAAGTTGATACTAGAACAGAGCTTTCTGATGCTGATGTTATCGATATTATTGCGAAGCAGATTAAGCAAAAGAAAGATTCCATAGAAGACTTCAAAAAAGCGAATCGTGACGATTTGGTTGAGCAAGCAGAGTCTGAGATTAAATTACTTGAACCGTACATGCCAGAGCAACTTTCTGAAGAGGAAGTTGAAGCTATCGTGAAAGAAGCTATTGAAGCTACTGGAGCTGAGAGCATGCGTGATATGGGTAAGGTAATGGGAGCTGTTATGCCAAAGGTGAAAGGACGCGCCGATGGTACTATTGTAAATCAAATGGTTAAAAAGCATTTAAATTAATCCTGGATATTTATATCCAGGTTTTTTTTGACTCTAAAAACTGGATTAATTTAGCTATATATGGTATATTTAAGACGTATATTTATTATTGAAATAAAGGCTGTTAGAGTATATTATATAAAGACAAAAATTTTGGGAGGCTTCGTGGTGGATTATAATAAAGAATTAGTTTTTGAAGTTAATCACCAGCAAATAATCCAGGCTTTGTTTGGCAGACATGATCAGTTTAAAAAGATGATAGAGCGAGAGACAAAAGTTTTGCTTATGCCAACAGATAGTGGATTGAAGTTAAATGGTGACGAGAAGAGAGTAGAAGCTGTAGAGGAATTGATTTCAAATCTAGTAGTACTAATAGAGCAGAAAAAGCATTTATCAAAGCAAGATTTGAATTATCAGATTCAGATGATGAGAGAAAATGGTCACAAAGATTTGACGAAGCAATTAGATGAAATTCTTTGTGTTACTTATAAAGGAAAGCCTATCAAGCCAAAAACTATGGGGCAAAAGCAGTACATAGACCGTATGCACAAAAATGATATAGTATTTGGTATAGGTCCAGCGGGTACGGGAAAGACTTATTTGGCAGTAGCAAAAGCTATCAGTGCATTTAAAAAGGGAGAGGTTAATAAAATCATAATTACGAGACCAGCTGTGGAAGCAGGCGAAAATCTTGGATTTTTACCTGGTGATTTGCAAGATAAGATAGGACCTTATCTCAGGCCTATAAATGATGCGCTTTATGATATACTAGGACCAGAAGCTCTTATGGGATTTCAGGAAAAAGGTGCTATAGAAATAGCTCCTCTAGCGTACATGAGAGGGCGAACTCTAGATGCAGCTTATGTTATATTAGATGAGGCCCAAAACACCACTAAGGAGCAAATGAAGATGTTTTTGACTAGACTTGGATATGGGTCTAGAGCAATAATTACTGGAGATATTACTCAGGTAGACCTTCCGAGGGGCAAAAAGTCAGGTTTAATTGATGCTCTTAGGATATTAGAGGGTATAAAAGGTATAGAGATAAGTCATTTTTCTAAAGTAGATGTTGTAAGACATCCTTTGGTTCAGCGAGTGATAGAGGCTTATGAAATTAGTGAAAAGAATCAGAATAAACATGAAAAAAAACATAACAATAGGAGGTAGGACAGTGAACGTTTATTTCGATGATAGACAAGATAAATTAGAGATTAGTCAAGAATTGATGGATTCTATGATAGAAGTAATAAAGATAGCATTGGTTATGGAAAATCAAACATTGGAATCAGAGGTGAGTGTATCATTTGTTGACAATAATGAAATACAGAATTTGAATTCTGATTTTAGAGGCAAGGATATGCCAACGGATGTACTTTCTTTTCCTATGGGAGAAGATGAGTTTGGGATGGAAGAAGAGGTAATACTAGGAGATATAGTTATATCGTGTGAGAGAGCTTTAGAACAATCTGCTGATTTTGGACATAGTTTCGAGAGGGAGATGCTTTATTTGACAGCACATAGTATACTTCATCTTTTGGGCTATGATCACATGATTGAAGAAGAAAAGGTTATAATGCGAGGTAAAGAAAAAGAGATAATGAAAGAGATAGAAGTGTTTAAAAACTAACTAGATCACATAATTATGCTTCAGGAGGGATTAATTTTGGCGGATGCTGACTTGTATTTGAATTTGGTGATTTTGATTGTATTACTTTTGTGCTCGGCGTTTTTTTCTAGTTCTGAGACTGCTTTGATGGCGATGAATATTGCTAAGATAAGGCAATTAGAGGAAAGTGAGAGCAAAAAAGATATCGAGCGCTTGATGGACATTTTGAAAAACAAATTGAATGATTTTTTGATTACTATTTTGCTTGGAAATAATATTGTAAATATTGCGGCTACTGCTATTACGACTCAATTAGTTGGAAGACTAGTTGGTGGAGGGCAGGGTGTTCTTTTGGCGACTTTTATAATGACTACGTTGATTCTCATATTTGGAGAGATTTCACCGAAGTCCTATGCTGCACAAAATGCAGAGAAAGTTGCACTAAAGACTTCAGGAATTCTGCAGTTTTTACAGGTTATATTCAAGCCACTTTTATGGTTGTTTACAACTATTTCAAACCTAGTTATCAGAATTGCTGGAGGAGAAATGCGTGGAGTTACAGCTGTGGTTACTGAAGAGGAAATAATGTCATTAGTAGATGTTGGCGAAGAAGAGGGCGTAGTGAAACATCAAGAGCGTGAGATGATTGAGGGTGTGTTCGAAATCGATGAGGCTGAAGTGTCTGATATTATGATTCCGCGAATTGATATGGTAGCGATAGAAGATGATACTTCTGTAGAGGAAGTCATTGCTTTGGTTATGGAGAAGGGACATTCTAGAATACCTGTTTACAGAGAGAGTATAGACAATATCATAGGTATAGTTTATGCAAAGGATTTATTAAAGATAGCAGCTGACGCTAAGCGTGATTTAAAGACTGCAAAGCTCAATGAACTCTTGAGAGAGGCATATTATATACCAGAAGGCAAGAAACTAAGCAAGCTTCTTAAAGAATTACAGTTAAAAAAGGTGCATATGGCCATAGTACTTGATGAATATGGTGGTACAGAAGGTTTGGTTACCATAGAGGACATTTTGGAAGAAATCGTAGGAGAAATATTTGATGAATATGATTCTGAAGAAAAGAAGATAGAGCAAATTGCCGACAACAAGTATATTATTACTGGAGATATGGATTTAGAAGAGGTTGAAGATGCCTTTGATGTGAAATTTAGTGATGAAGATAAAGAAGACTATGATTCTGTAGGCGGATATATATTCAATACGCTTGATAGGGTTCCTAAAAATGGGGATAAAGTTGAGCATGAAGGGCTTATTTTCATAGTAAAGAAGGTAATGAAGCGAAGAGTTAAAGAGGTTTTTGTTGAGATATTAGAAAAATTCGAAGAAGAAATCGAAGAATAGATTGGGAGCGAGGATATGAATAAACGAAAGATTTTATTGACAATATTAGTAGCAGCGAGTTTGTTATCAGCTTGTGGCGGAGAAAAAGCTGAAGTTGAGAAAGATCACAGTATAAGCACTGAAGCAGGTCAAGAAAATCCTATAACTGTAGATGGAAAAGAAGAAAGTAGTTCTGAGTCTACGGAAGTTAAGCCCGATGAAAAAGATCAAGAAGATGTTTCTAATCAAGGTACAGAAGGTGAGCAAGGTGAGGCAGAAGTATCGTATTTGTCACCTCTTACAGGTCAATTTGTTAAGGATGCTAGTATTCTTGAAAAAAGACCTATAGCAGTTATGTTAGATAATCACAGAGCAGCTAGATGGCAAGCTGGTGTTGGTGAAGCGGATATAGTATATGAGTTTTTAGCAGAGGGAACTATTACTAGGTATATGGCTATATTTTTGGAAAATAAACCAGTTAGAATAGGACCAGTTAGAAGTGCAAGACCGTATTTTATAACAAAGGCATTGGAATATGATGCTGTTTATACTCATTGTGGTGGTAGCGAGCAGGCTTTTGCGGATATTAAGGCTCTTGGAGTTGCTGATATTGATGAAATTAGAAATTCTGGTGGAGCTTTTTATAGATATTATAAAACTGGTAAAAAAGGAGAGCATACTCTGTATACTGATATAGATAAAATTAGAAGTGCTCAAAAACAGCATAAGTATAGACAAGAACCAAAGTACGATACTTTTAAGTTTAATTTAGAAGATACGGATATGGCAAGCGGTGATGTTGCTAATTTTGTATGGATTGACTATCAAAGGGAAAATATCACTGAATACAAGTATGATGCGGAAAATAAGGTCTACAAGCGCTACAAAGATGGTAAGCTTCATGTAGATGAGAATAATCAAGAGCCAATTACAGCTAAGAATATATTAATTCAAAGAGCTGATACAAATACTATAGATAGTTATGGAAGATATTCTGTGAAGTTTGTTGGTACGGGTAAGGGCTACTATGTCACTAATGGTAAGGCTATCGCTGTAACTTGGGAGAAGTCAGATCGTAGAGCGAAGACTATCTACAAAGATTCTGATGGAAATGTAATATCTTTGAATCCTGGTAAAACTTGGATTCAAGTTATTAAATTAAGTACTAAGATGAAGATAGAATAGGAGGCAAGACATTGGAGATTAAGACGTTGATTGAAAAGGCTATTGAAGCTAAGAATTTTGCCTATGTTCCATATTCTAAGTTTAGGGTTGGGGCAGCATTGTTGGCTAAAAATGGGAAGGTTTATACGGGGTGTAATATTGAATCAGCATCTTATACACCGACGAATTGTGCAGAGCGTACTGCTTATTTTAAAGCAATTTCAGAAGGTGTAAAAGAATTTGAAATGATTGTAATAACAAGTGATGTGGATGGTTATACCTATCCTTGTGGAGTGTGCAGACAAGTTATGCGAGAGTTTTCAAAAGAACTTAGAATAATCATTGCAAATGATGTAGATGATTATAAGGAATATACATTAGAGGATCTATTCCCATTTGGCTTTGGGCCAGAGGATTTAGGTGCTAAGAAAAAGGAGTTTTAAAATTTATGGAATTTAGATCAGGTTTTGTGTCAATTATAGGCAGACCAAATGTTGGAAAATCAACTTTATTAAATCAAATTATCGGAGAGAAAATCAGTATAATTTCTGATAAGCCACAAACTACTAGAAATCAAATTAAATGTATTTTTACAAATGACAAAATGCAAGTGGTGTTCTTGGATACTCCGGGTATTCAGAAGGCTAAGAATGATTTAGGAAAATATATGGAAGTGCAGACGTTTGAAGCGCTTAAGGATATTGATGCAGTAGTTTGGGTGGTTGACAATAGTAAAGAAATGGGGAAATGGGATCAATTCATATTAGAAAAGATGAAGGGGTTAAAAGTTCCTAAAATATTGGTTTTAAATAAGATAGATTTGTTAAGTGAGGCGCTTTTGGAGCGTTTGATAGATAAATTTGATGATATGGAATTGTTTGACGCTATAGTTCCTATTTCAGCGAAAGAGGGAGCCAATACAAATGGTGTAATGACGGCCCTATACAATGTTTTAGAGGAAGGTCCGATGTATTACCCTGATGACATGATAACGGATCAAACTGAGCGTGTTATCGTTTCTGAGATTATTAGAGAAAAAGGACTTCACTATTTAGATCAAGAGGTTCCACATGGAATTGCGGTAAGCGTAGAGAAATTTTCTCAAAGAGCTAATCAAGAAATTATTGATATACATGCTACTATTCACTGTGAGAAGGAATCTCATAAGGGAATAATTATAGGAAAAGGCGGTCGAAAGCTAAAAGGTATAGGTAAGAGCGCTAGAGAAGAAATCGAAAAATTCATGGGAAGTAAGGTAAATTTACAGCTCTGGGTTAAGGTAAATAAGAACTGGAGAGAAAAAGAACACTTAGTTAAGCGCATGGGTTATAAGTAAAATGATTTTGGACATAGAGGGAATCGTTTTAAAAAAAGTAAATTATAGAGACGATGATCTGATATTGACCATATTTACAAAAGATAGAGGAAATTTAGCCGTTATGGCAAGAGGAGCAAGACGAAATAAGAGTAAATATTTGTCTTGCTCTCAATTGTTAGTTAGGGGACAATTTCAGCTTTATCGGGGGAAAAAGTATTATTCAATAAATGGTTGTGATCTCTTGGATAGCCACTATAAGATTAGGGAAGATTTGATTGGTTATTCTTATGCTATGCTTTGTGCAGAGTTATTGTCAAAATTATTGTTGGAAGAAGATGAACATCATAGGATTTACGATATGTTTGATAAATATCTTCGCACATTGATTGAGCTGGATGATGATTTGTTGAAAAAAATACTTACACTTTCTTTTACAGTAAAGTTGATTTCTATATTGGGTTATAGAATAAATCATCAAGAGTATGATTCTAAGCTAACGCCGTGTTTTTTTAGTATTGCTCAAGGGAGCCTTGCTAATGAGCGTAAAGACATGACTTATGACTCGATTGGTGAAGAAATTGCAGCTTTTTTGATGAAGATTACCTATATAAGATTTGAAGAAATCGCGAAAATTTATTATAATAAAGAGATGGTAGAAAAAATCACAATAATTTTGCTTGATTATATATATTATCACACTGAGATTAGTGAGTTAAAATCTATGGCATTTATTAAAGAAATAGAAAATATGCTTTATTAGCATATGACGATAAAGGAGGATTTCAACATGGCAAATAAAGTGACAATGGAAAAAATAGTATCACTATCAAAATCTAGAGGTTTTGTATTCCCAGGATCTGAAATCTATGGTGGATTGGCAAATACATGGGACTATGGTCCATTAGGTGTAGAGCTTAAAAATAATGTAAAAAAAGCATGGTGGAAAAAATTCGTACAGGAGAGCAAGTACAATGTAGGTTTAGATGCTGCTATTCTTATGAATCCACAAACTTGGGTAGCGTCAGGACATTTAGGTGGATTTAGTGATCCTCTTATGGACTGTAAAAAATGTAAGGCAAGATGGAGAGCAGATAATTTAATTGAAGATTTCATGAAGAAAAAAGGTCATGAAGAAGTAGTTGATGGCTGGTCAAATGAAAAAATGGAAGAATATATTTCTGAAAATGGAATTAAGTGTCCTAAATGTGGAGAGCATGAGTTTACAAATATCAGACAATTTAATCTTATGTTTAAAACATTCCAAGGTGTAACTGAGGATTCAAAATCAGAGATTTATCTTAGACCAGAGACTGCTCAAGGTATATTTACAAACTTCAAGAGTGTTACTAGATCATCTAGAAAGAAAATTCCATTTGGTATAGCTCAAATTGGTAAATCTTTTAGAAATGAAATTACTCCTGGTAACTTTACATTTAGAACTCGTGAATTTGAGCAAATGGAGCTTGAGTTTTTCTGCGAGCCAGGTGAAGATCTTAAGTGGTTTGCATATTGGAAAGATTTCTGCCGCGATTGGTTATTAAATCTTGGTATTGAAGAAGAAAAATTAAGACTTAGAGATCACGACAAAGAAGAGCTTTCTCATTACAGTAATGCTACTACAGATTTCGAGTACTTATTCCCATTTGGCTGGGGAGAACTTTGGGGTATAGCAGATCGTACTGATTTTGACTTATCACGTCATATGGAAGTTTCAGGTCAGGATTTGAGATACCATGATCAGGTGAAAAATGAAAAGTATGTACCATATGTTATAGAGCCATCGCTTGGAGCAGATCGTGTTACGCTTGCGTTCTTAGTTGATGCTTACAAAGAAGAGGAGTTAGAAGATGGTTCATCACGTTCTGTTATGAAGTTCCATCCAGCATTAGCACCATTTAAAGCTGCAGTACTTCCACTTACTAAAAAACTTTCAGATGATGCTGAGGTAGTTTTTGAGAAATTGGCTAAGAGATTTATGATAGATTACGATGTTACTGGTAGTATTGGTAAAAGATATAGAAGACAAGATGAGATTGGTACGCCACTTTGTATTACATTTGACTATGATTCATTAGAAGACGCTAGTGTTACAGTCAGAGATCGTGATACTATGGAGCAAGTTAGAATTAAAATTGATGAATTAGAAGCGTATATTGACAAAAAAATAGAATTTTAAGGTTGTGGTTTAAATGGAAATATGTGAGCTATATGTCGTATCTGATTATATTGTTGAGACTGGAGAGAGTTTAGCTAGGGCTATTACAAATCAATTTGATATGACGAATTTTTCATTAAAAAGATTTCCTTATATTACGGAAAAGGATCAGATTGATGATTTGATTGAAAAAATAGATAAACCACAACAAAGTATGATTTTGGTTACTATATTTTTACCGAGAATTAAGAATTATTTGATGAAAAAAGCTAGAGAACGTGAGATTACAGTCATCGATGTTTATGGTACATTGTTGGACACTTTTGAAGATAAGCTCGGACAAAAGTCCAAGAATATATTGATAGCATCAAAAAAGATGGATAAATCTTATTTTAGCAGAATAGAAGCTGTTGAATTTGCAGTGAAATATGATGACGGTAAGGATTACAGAGGAATATTAGATGCCGATGTGGTTCTAATTGGAATTTCTAGAACTTCAAAGACACCGCTTAGTATGTACCTAGCTCACAAGGCGCTGAAAGTTGCCAATGTACCGTTGGTGCCAGAGGCGAGTCTTCCAAAAGAGCTTTTTGAAATAGATCCAAGACATATAGTTGGGCTTACTGCAAATCCTGTAAAGCTTAACGAAATCAGAATAGAGAGACTTAAAGCACTTGGTTTAGATGAAAATGCTGCTTATGCAAACCTAGATAGAATTTATGAAGAAATTGATCATGCCAATGGTGTATTTGAAAAATTAGGTTGCAAAGTGATTAATGTTTCGAATAATGCAATTGAAGAGACAGCAGAAGTTATATTGAATCATCATAGAAAAATAAGTGTAGTTTAAGAAAATTTGAAGATTATTTTGTTTACAAGAGTGCAAAGTAGGCCTTTGCACTCTTTATTTGATTATGAGCTCGGTTTGAAATCCTTATAAAGGGTATCAATAGAGAAAGTCTTAATTTGGAGGAATGCTATGAACGATCGACTAATGCGAGAACAATGGGAAAGTGAAAATTTGAGTGAATTTGCAATGCACAGTGCTGACTCATCTGGGAGATTTGTTGAAGAGGAGCAATGTGAACTTAGAACTATATATCAAAGGGATAGAGATCGAATACTTCATTCGAAGGCATTTCGAAGATTGAAGCACAAAACACAAGTATTTTTAGCGCCAGCAGGTGATCACTATAGAACAAGATTGACTCATACTTTAGAGGTTTCTCAAATTGCTAGAACTATAGGTAGAGCATTGCGTTTAAATGAAGATTTGATAGAAGCTATTGCGCTAGGGCACGATTTAGGTCATACTCCTTTTGGACATTGTGGAGAACTTGTTCTTGATAAGTTGAATCCAGAAGGGTTTAAGCATAATGAATATAGCTTGTTTATAGTTGATTATATAGAAAAGCATAAAGGCTCAGGTGGTTTAAATTTGAGCATGGAAGTTAGAGATGGGATACTAAATCATACTGGAGATAAGTTGCCAATGACTTTAGAAGGTCAAGTTGTTAAAATTGCTGATAGGATAGCTTATCTAAATCATGATATAGATGATTCTATTCGTGCTGGAATATTGAGCGAGTCTGATTTGCCTTCAGAATGTGTTGAAGTACTTGGAAAAACTCATGGAGATAGAATTGAGACTATGATTACAGACATAGTAGATCATAGTGAAGGGAAAAATATTATTTCTAGAGGAGAGAAGATTGCAAAGTACAGTGATTTGTTGAGAGATTTTATGTTTGAAGCGGTATATCATAATCCAGAGGCGAAGTATGAAGAAAATAAGGCAAAAACACTTTTGAAAATGCTTTATTATTACTACAAGGATCATCCAGACAAGATGGTAAAAGAGTATAGAGAATTAAATACTAGTGAGCTAAATAAGGTAACATATTACATAGCCGGTATGACAGATCGCTATGCTTTGAAGAAGTTTAAGGAATATTATCTTCCAAGTTCTTGGGGCATTGATTAGGTTGGTAGAAAAGTAATTATAAATTATTTTTTGTAAATAAAGAGGAAAATTGAAGTGGTTATAGAATATATAGTTTAGGTGAGGATAATGCCAAGAGTATTTCGAGAAGAATTTATTGAGAAAATAAAAGATGAAATTGACATCGTCGATGTGATTGGCGACTGTTTAGAATTAAAAAGAGCAGGAGTTAACTACAAGGGGGTTTGTCCTTTTCACAATGAAAAAACCCCCTCTTTTGTTGTCTCTCCGGCTAAGCAAATTTATCATTGCTTTGGCTGTGGGGCAGGGGGGGATGTAATTAAGTTTGTTGAGGAGTATAAGAATATTTCGTTTTCTGAAGCTGTGGAGTTTTTGGCGGAAAGAGCTGGACTAGAACTCGAAGTTCAGGAAATAGCTAGAGACCCTAGAGAAGATGCAAAAAATAGGCTTTATGAACTCAATAAATCAGCTGCAATATTCTATCGCGAAAATTTGAGAAAGACAGAGAAAGCGCTTAGATATTTGCAAAGAAGAGAAATTGACCATAAATCTATACAAATTTATGGTTTGGGATATGCTCAGGATAGCTGGACGGCTCTTTTAGATTATCTAAAATCACAAGGATTTACTATAGCAGAGATGTTGTCGGTGGGTTTAATTATTCACAGTGAAAAAAGAGATAGTTATTATGACAGATTTAGAAATAGATTGATGTTTCCAATATTAGATACGAGACAGCGAGTCATAGGTTTTGGAGGTAGAGCTATAGACGATAGTCAAAAACCTAAATATTTGAATTCTACAGATTCGGAAGTATTTAATAAAGGCTGGAACTTGTTTTCGCTTAATTTGCTAAGAAAAAAATCAAGAGAGCGAAAATTGATTTTGGCAGAGGGATATATGGATGTCATAGCACTATTTCAAAGTGGCATTTACTATGCGGTTGCATCACTTGGTACAGCTTTGACCAAAGAGCAGGTTCAACTTATTAAAAAAAATGCAGAGGATGTTTATATCTGCTATGATACGGACCAAGCGGGTAGAAAAGCAACCAAGAGAGCTATAGAACGTTTGGCAGAACGAGAAATTAGACCAAAGATAATTGTGCTAGACGGTGCTAAAGATCCCGACGAATATATTAAAAAATTTGGAAAGGAATCTTTTTTAGCAAGATTAGAAAAGGCATTTTCACCTATAGAGTATTATGATTATGACTTGAGGCAAGAATACGATATAAGTGATAGCAATGATCAAATAAAGTATTTAGAAAATTTGTTTGAGGTATTGTCTAGACAAGATAATAAGACTGAAGTTGAATTGTATCTTAGAAAAATCGCAGATGAGTTGAAGATAAATGCTGATGTGATTAGAAATGATTTTTATGAAAGATACAAAAATAGGGCGAAAAACGTGGTTGCAAAAAGTAGAAATTCTGAAAAACGTGATTTTACATCGAATGAAAGAGAACAATTGTTTCAAAAGCCAATGGAGAGAAACACAAAGGTTTTAATAAAGAAAAAAACAAATCAGCTTCCGTATGAGCTTTTGTATACTGTTACTATTTCAAAGAAGTACTACGAGCAGCTTCAAAATGAACAAGATGTGCTCGAATGTTTTGACGATGAACTTAAAATTATTTATGAGACCATAGGACAAGCTTATGAACAAAGCAATCCTCATGAGTCGTTAGAAGTTATCAAAGAACAATTAGAATTTCTTGCTCAAAGTAAAAAAATATCATTAAATCAGTTAAAGGATATTGACAGTTTGCACCAGATTATTATAAAATTGAAAAAGTATCGTTTAAATGAGAAAAAAAACAAATTGAAACAGCTGATTAGTGAAACGTCAGATGAGAAACAACGCGAAAAATATATGATTGAGCTCAATGATACGTTAGAGGTTGCTAGAGAGATTGATCAGTATATGAAAACGAAGTAGGATTAAAGGAGGCGTCTTAATGGCTGACAAAAAGGGAAATATAGCCAAGGTTGATGTTGAAAAGGCGATTGGAAGTTTATTAAAAAAAGGTAAAGAAGAGGGTTCTTTAACTTATGAAGAGATTATGTCTTCATTTGAAAAAGTCGAGTTAGATGCGGATAGAATAGATGACATCTATGGTATTTTTAAGAGCGAAGGGATAGAAGTTATTGGCGGAGAGTCAGACTCAGAGGCAAAAGAAAGTAAAAAAACTACAAAATCAAAGAAAAAGACTCAAGAAATTGATGTTCCGAAAGGAATAAGTGTAGATGATCCTGTTAGAATGTATCTTAAAGAAATTGGTAAGATACCACTATTGACTGCTGAAGAAGAGATTGATTTAGCGCAGAGAATGGAAGCAGGCGATGAAATAGCTAAGAAAAAATTAGCAGAGGCAAACTTGAGATTGGTAGTTAGTATAGCGAAACGCTATGTTGGACGTGGTATGTTGTTCTTGGATTTGATTCAAGAAGGAAATATGGGTCTAATTAAGGCTGTAGAAAAATTTGACTATAGAAAAGGGTATAAGTTCAGTACTTATGCTACGTGGTGGATTAGACAAGCAATTACTCGTTCAATAGCAGACCAAGCTAGAACTATCAGAATTCCCGTGCACATGGTAGAAACTATCAATAAATTGATTCGTGTTAAGAGACAATTGTTACAGGATTTAGGTAGAGAACCTGCTCCAGAAGAAATTGCCAAAGAGATGGACTTAGAAGTTGAAAAGGTAAGAGAAATTATAAAAATAGCTCAAGAACCTGTATCGTTAGAGACTCCTATTGGTGAGGAAGAGGATAGCCATCTTGGTGATTTTATACCAGATGATGATGCACAGTCACCAGCAGAAGCAGCTACGTTTACATTGCTAAAAGAGCAACTTGTAGATGTACTTGATACACTTACTCCGAGAGAGCAAAAAGTATTGAGATTGAGATTTGGTTTAGATGACGGAAGAGCAAGAACCTTGGAAGAGGTTGGTAAAGAGTTTGATGTTACAAGAGAACGTATTAGACAGATAGAGGCTAAAGCGCTTAGAAAGTTAAGACATCCAAGTCGCAGTAAAAAATTAAAAGATTTTCTGGAATAAACCAGAGAATCTTTTTTTCTGAATTATTTATATTGAAAGAGGCGAGAATTATATGAAATTAACACCTAGATTGCAGGCGATTGCGGATCTTGTAGAACAAGAGGAAATGATTGCTGATATTGGAACGGATCACGGATATTTGCCTATCTATCTTATTGAAACAGGCAAGGTAAAATCGGCTATAGCTGCAGATATAAATGAAATGCCTTTGCAGAAAGCCAAAGAAATATCTTTAGAGTATGGATACGAAGAACAAATGGATACGAGACTTGGTTCTGGGCTTGAGGTGCTTCGAGCTGGAGAAGTTAAAACTGTAGTTATTGCTGGAATGGGCGGAGTATTAATGACTGAGTTATTAGCCCATGATTTGAAAATTACAAATAGCATTGATAAATTTATTTTTCAACCAATGGTTGCTAGCGATATACTTAGAGTGTATTTAAATGAAAATGGATTTGAAATTGTTGATGAAGAAATAGCGATAGAAGGTAAAAAGTTTTATGAAATTATTGTTGCAAAGCCTAATGCTATAGGTCAGAATTTCACAGACAAAAATGATGCTATAGTGGGACCTGTATTAAAGAATAAAGTCGGAGAACAAATAGATGCATTTTATAAATTCAAACTTTCTAAGTACAAGAATATATATCAAAGTATAAAACAGAATTCTAAAAAAGATGCAAATGAGGAATTAATTGAACTTGAAAATATAATTATGAGTTTAGAAAAGGTGATGATGAAGCGTGAAGCTAAGTAATTTAATTGATAAAATTGAGGAAATTGCACCGCTAAAACTTACTGAATCATGGGATAATTGCGGGCTTATAGTAGGAGACAATGAATGTGTAGTTAGTGGACTTTTGTTAGCAATGGATGTAACTGAGGATGTACTAGATTATGCTATATCAAATAATATAAATACTATATTGGCGCATCATCCAATGATATTTAAATCAATGAAGAAATTTGACTCAGCACGAAAAAGATCTTTTTTGTTAAAGAAGGCCATGATAAATGATTTAAATATATTAGCATGGCATACTCCGCTAGATTTATGTGATTATGGTACTCATTATGCGCTTGGGAAAATCATAGGCCTAGAGAATGAATCAATCATAGAACCTATAACAAGTGAATCATTTTACAAAATTATTAGTTTTATACCTAAAGACCATGTTGAGTTAGTGGCAAAAGCATTAACGGATGCTGGAGCAGGGAGATATGGTGATTACGACTCATGTACATTTAGACAATCAGGCACAGGAACGTTTAGACCAGTTGATGGTGCAAATCCATATATTGGTGAGCTTGGAAAGCTGGAGTTTGTAGATGAAATAAAGTTGGAAGCTATTGTGAAAGAGACTGATTTGAAAAATGTAGTAGCTGCATTGAAGTTGAATCACCCATATGAAGAGGTAGCTTATGACGTGATTGAAGTCAAGAATTTAAAAAAAGTTTATGGACATGGACGGGCTGGGAAAATAGAAAAGACTACTCTTATAACATTGGCTGAAAGACTGAAGAAAGACTTGAAATGTAAGAACGTTACTTACTATGGAGATGAAAATTTAGGTATAGAAAATGTTGCTTTTTGTCCCGGTGGTGGTGAAGATTTGATATCTAAAGTACGAAATGTAGATGTATATATAAGCTCTGATCTTAGAAGTACAAAGGTACTTGATTTGATAGATAAAAATATTGCTGTAATTGATTTAGGACATTATTATTCTGAAAGACCGGTGCTTGATGAATTAGAGAAGTTACTGAATGATAAAATAGATGATTTTGAAATTAAAATCGCTCCTTTTGAGTTAGATAATGGCAGTTTGGCAAAAAAGTTATAAATTTTAGTGCTAAAAATTGACACAGATGCTAATCTATGTTAGAATATGTCGGTAAGTAAGTCAGATTATCGCGTGCTTTGGCATGAGGAAAGTCCGAGCTCCATAGGGCAGGGTGCTGGGTAATCCCCAGTGGAGGCGACTCTAAGGATAGTGCAACAGAAATAAACCGCCACATTAGTGTGGTAAGGATGGAAAGGCGAGGTAAGAGCTCACCAGAGGCTAGGCGACTAGTCTGCTATGTAAACCCCACTTGGAGCAAGACCAAAATGAGATTGAAAAGACAGCTGCCCGTTGTTTTCTCTAATGGTAGGTTGCTTGAACCATTTGGTAACAAATGGTCTAGATTGATGATAATCTAATACAGAACTCGGCTTATAGATTTGCTTACTCTATTAGCAAATTAGAGTCTACCAATGGTAGACTCTTTGTTTTTTGTTAAGCGTATTGTTTTCCATTAAACATATTAGTGCTATAATTTATTTCACAATGGGTATCAATGAAACGGTGCTTCTATATGAGACAGAGGTGAAAAGAATTATTTTATTCTCTAAAATTATATTGATTTTTAGAGGGGTAAAGTGCTATAATGTTTGATGTATGATATTTTGAAGATATCAGAACCAAACTCTTAAAGTTTAAAATAAAACAGGAGTGTGATGAAATGGCTAAGTATGTTTATTCCTTCGACGAAGGAAAAAAAGAAATGAAGAATTTATTGGGAGGTAAAGGTGCAAACCTTTCTGAGATGACTCACATCGGAGTTCCAGTTCCTCCAGGATTTACTGTAACAACAGAAATGTGTACAAAGTACTATGCTGATGGTAAGAAAATTGATGCTTCAGTAGAAGCAGAAATTTTTGAAAATTTAGCAAAAGTAGAAGAAAAGCTTGGAAAGAAATTCGGGGATGTTTCTAATCCATTATTGCTTTCAGTTCGTTCAGGTGCTAGAATTTCTATGCCTGGTATGATGGACACAGTATTAAACTTAGGTTTAAACCAAGAAGCTGTTGAAGGTTTCGCTAAATTGACTAACAACGAAAGATTGGCTTATGATAGCTACAGAAGATTTATCCAAATGTTCTCTGACGTTGTTTTAGAGATTTCAAAATCTAAATTCGAAGCAATTTTAGACGAAGCAAAAGAAAAACATGGCGTAGAGTCAGATACTGACTTAACTGCAGAAAACCTAAAAGAAATGATTCCTGCTTATTTAGCAGTAGTTAAAGAAGAAACTGGCAAGGACTTCCCACAGGATCCTAAAGCACAGTTAATGGAAGCTGTAGAAGCTGTATTTAGATCTTGGAATAACCCAAGAGCTATCGTTTACAGAAACTTAAACGAAATTCCACATGACATTGGAACTGCTGTAAATGTTCAAGCAATGGTATTTGGTAATGCAGGTGAGACATCAGGTACTGGTGTTGCATTTACTAGAAACCCTGCAACTGGAGACAATGGTATTTTTGGTGAGTTCTTAATGAACGCACAGGGAGAAGACGTTGTTGCTGGTATCAGAACTCCACTTCACATCGAAGATATGAAGAGAATAAATGAAGAAGTTTACAACCAATTCATGGAAATTGCAAATAAATTAGAGAACCACTATAGAGATATGCAAGATTTAGAGTTTACTATCGAGAATGGTACACTATACTTCTTACAAACAAGAACTGGTAAGAGAACAGCAGCTGCTGCTGTTAAGATTGCAGTTGAAATGGTTGAAGAAGGTCTAATCACTAAAGAAGAGGCAATCATGCGTATTGAGCCAAAACAATTGGATCAATTACTTCACCCAACATTTGATAAAGAAGATTTAGCTAAGGCAGAAGTATTAACAACTGGTTTACCAGCATCACCAGGTGCTGCATCAGGTAAAGTATACTTCACTTCAGAAGATGCTAAAAACGCAGCTGAAGCTGGCGAAAAAGTTATCTTAGTAAGAGCTGAGACTTCACCAGAAGATATCGAAGGTATGGTAAGTGCTGAAGGTATCTTAACTCAACGTGGTGGTATGACATCTCACGCAGCTGTTGTTGCTCGTGGTATGGGTACTTGCTGTGTTGCTGGTTGTGGTAGCGCAAAAGTTGATGAAGAAAAGAAAGTAATGATCGTTGGAGATAAAGAAGTTAAAGAAGGCGAGTTTATCTCATTAAACGGTAATACTGGTGATGTTTATACTGGTTCTATCAAAACTGTTACTCCAGAATTATCTGGTAACTTTGGAACATTGATGGGATGGGCTGATGAGACTAGAACTCTTAAAGTAAGAACAAATGCTGATACTCCAAGAGATGCTGCTCAAGCAGTTGAGTTTGGTGCAGAAGGTATTGGTTTGTGTAGAACAGAGCATATGTTCTTCGAAGAGGAAAGAATTTTCAACTTCCGTCAAATGATCGTTTCAGATACAGTTGAAGGAAGAGAAAAAGCATTAGAAAAATTATTCCCATACCAAAAAGAAGACTTCGTTGGTATTTATAAAGCAATGGAAGATAGACCTGTTACAGTTCGTCTTTTAGATCCACCATTGCATGAATTCTTACCACACAAAGATGAAGAAATCCAAGAGGTTGCTGATGCATTAAACTTAAGCTTTGATGAATTAAAAGCTAAAGTTGAAGAATTATCAGAGTTCAACCCAATGTTAGGTCATAGAGGTTGTCGTCTAGGTGTTACTTATCCAGAAATCTATGCTATGCAGGTTAGAGCAATTATCACTGCTGCTGTTGAAGTTAACAAAGGTGGATTAAATGTTGTTCCTGAAATCATGATTCCATTGGTAGGACACAAAAACGAATTAGCAGAAATGAAAGCATTAGCTGCTAAAGAAGCTGACGCTATCATCGAAGCTGCTGGCGTTAAGTTAGACTACAAAATCGGTACAATGATTGAGATTCCTAGAGCTGCTGTTACTGCTAATCAAGTTGCAGAAGAAGCAGAGTTCTTCTCATTTGGTACAAATGACTTAACTCAAATGACATTTGGATTCTCTAGAGATGATGCTGGTAAGTTCATTTCTGAATACAAAGAAAGAGGAATATTCGAGAAAGATCCATTCCAAGCTATCGACCAAGTAGGTGTTGGTTCACTTATGAAGACAGCTGTAAAATTGGGTCAAGAGACAAGACCAGATATCAAATTAGGTATTTGTGGAGAGCACGGTGGAGAGCCATCTTCAATCGAATTCTGCCACAGAATCGGTTTGAACTATGTATCTTGTTCACCATTTAGAGTACCAATCGCTAGATTAGCTGCTGCTCAAGCTGCTATCATCAACAAGTAATAGCGATTAATATATTAGAAGCGCACTGGATATCCAGTGCGCTTTTTTTAAATAATTTTCTATGAGAGCAGGGCATTTAAAGCACAAAAAACTCGACCAAAGCAATTTACCCTTTGATCGAGTCTCAGTGAAACCAAGCACTATTAGAATTTATATATTTAATTTTAAAGTACTGGTGTTTTTCCTCGATAGTACATACCTCCTAAAGTAACTTAATTAAAGTAATATAGTAACCTATGGTACTACTTTAGCTTGTAAACTATCACAAGATAATAATCTCGTTATTTAGTCCCCGGAATCACCTCTATAAATTAACCTCTTTAAAAGAGGAAAATCTAATGTAATTATATTATACCCGAGAGATGATGATTAAAACAAAATTAGTAGATTTTTTTTGACTCTTAAGTTTTTTTGTTTAATGGTTTATAATAGAGGTATATAAAATATAGGAGATGCTAGGTTCTTAGGAATATTAAACTTAAAAATGGAGGACGACATGACGAAGAGCATTTTATTTGTAGATGATGAAAAACAAATTTTGAGAGCGCTTAAGCGACTATTTATTAGAAGTGATTATGAAACTTATTATGCTGAAAGCGGAGAGATGGCATTACAAATACTAGAAGATCATGCTATAGACTTATTGATTACAGATATACGTATGCCAATAATGGATGGATATGAGTTACTTAGAAAGGTTAAGGAAAAGTATCCTCTTACACTTAGAGTAGCGCTAAGTGGATATACTGACAATATAAAGATTTATAAAGCACTAGAGGATAATATAGTCAAACTTTATTTGTTTAAACCGTGGAATAATGATGAATTAAAGACTGTAATTGACAAGATTTTTGAGCAAGAATCTATACTTAAAGATAAGAATTTATTGAGACTTATAAATAATATAAATGATTTGCCAACAGTTCCTAACCTTTATCAAGAGATAGCTGTATTAATTGAAAGTGGGGCAGATATAGATGAAATTTCAACGAAGATTGAGAAAGATCCTGCTATTTCATCTAGAATACTTAGAGTTGCGAATTCAGCTTTTTACGGTACTAAAACAGGTTCTATAAAGCAAGCCATCATTTATATTGGACTTACAAGTGTCAAAAACATAGTTCTTACGAATAGTGTATTTAAAGAATTAAAGACTGGTAAAGAAGAGAAGGAAATGCTTTGGAAGCATGCTAGTCTTACGAATGCTTATGCTAATATCATATATAGTGAGTTTATCAATAAAAAAATGCCAAGTACGTTTGCAAGTGCAGGGTTATTACATGATATTGGTAAGGTAGTTATTTATGAGCACTTTAGTGATGAAAAAAACGCCGCTAGAGCTAAGGTAAAAGATTCTGATGATATGGATACATGGGAGGCAGAAAAAGAAGTTCTAGGCGTTTCTCATCAAGAAATAGGGGGATATCTGCTTAATTGGTGGGAGCTTCCATTTCCAATTGTAGAGGCTACATTATTTCATCATAATCCTACTGGTGAAAATATAATAAATAAAGAGTTAGTTTCTGTAATTCATTTAGCTAATTATTATTCATGGAAGAAGTTGGGACATGAATGTTTGAAAAACAAACTAGTAGAAGATGTTTTTGAGTATTTGGAGATAGACAAGAATGAATTGGAAAACTTTATAGAGCATTTTGAAATAAAAATTTAAAAAAAACTCAAGGATTTTTCCTTGAGTTTTTTTATTAATATCCTTTTTTGAAATCAATTACATGAAGTAATTTCTCTTTTGATGCGTATCTTTTCAAATTTTCATAAACTAAATCAAATCTTCGATCAAATATTTGATTTGAAATCCAGCTATTATGAGAACTTATAAATACCGACTCCATATCCCAAAGAGGACTTGATTCAGGTAATGGCTCTTCAACAAACACATCTAACGCAGCTCCAGAAATCATATTGCTATTTAAAGCTTTTATCAAATCTGTTTCGTTTAAGTTTTGACCACGAGATATATTTATCAAAAATGATGTGTCTTTCATAGTCTCAAAGTCTTTAAGCGATAGAAAATCCTTAGTGCTATTTGTAGCAGGCAATGTAAGTACAACAAAGTCACACATACTTAAAAATTTCGACTTATCTTTTAGTGGATAGCAGTTTTTGATATAGGTTGTTTCTTTACCACTAGTATTTAATCCGATCAAATTAGCTTCAAAGCCTACCAATCTTTTTGCTGCTTCCTGTGCTATAGTTCCAGTACCTATAAAACCTACAGTTTTACCTAAAAGTTCTTGGAGTGAAAAATCCATATGCCATTTGTGATTATTTTGATTTTCTATTAGAGTTTTAGTTTTTTTCAAATGCTCTAGTATTTTTAGAACAATCCATTCACCCATAGGGATACTATAACCACCCTTATTATGCGTTAGAATTATAGAATTCTTTTCAAGATATTGTAAAGGTGCTTGATCGATACCTACACTTGATAATTGTAGCCATTTTAGATTTGGAAGTGATGATAAGTCAAGATCATTAAATGGATCATAACATACCAATATGTCACAATCTTTGGCCTCATCATTTAGAGTAAAATTTCTCTCATCTATAAAATGTACTTCATATCCCAACTCTTTGACTTTGTCAAAGTAGTTGGGATTTTTATGTTTCAAAGTAAATAAAATTTTCATATAGTTACCTCCTTATTCATCAGAGCTTGAAGCATCATCACTTGGTCCAAACAACCATGCAGGAGGTTCACTAGGGCCAGAAGGTGCTTCATCAGGCATTAAGGAATTATCAGTTCCTGGAGTTACAGGCATTGTATTTGGATCAATAACTTCGTCATTAGGAAGAAGTACTCCATCATCTGGCACAAAAGCGTCATATGAATATTGATAATCTCTAGGCATAAATCCATTATGATCATCTGGATTATATGGAGGCTCTCTTTTTATAACTACCTTTTTCTCAATAAATTCCATTGGTGTCATCAGTGTAGCTAATTTATTTGTAGTGGTATCTATAGGAACTTCTACATGTATATTGCATTTTTCCTTTGGTTCAGTGCCTTTTATGAAAATTTCATTGTATACGGTAGAACCACTAATAGCTCTTGAACAAAGTTCATTTGGCAATAGGCCAGAATCTTTACAAACGGCAACGGTAGTGAGACCAGATGGTTTGTCGAATCCTTTAGCTGGTAAGTCTTTATGCATTTCTTTCATTACGATTCTCCAAAGGTTAGCAGCTAGTTTACTACCCTCAGATAATTTTATCGCTGGGCTATCATTACCTATCCACGTAGCTGAAACATAATATGGAGTGTAGCCAACAAACCAAGCATCTGATTTGTTTTGAGTAGTACCAGTTTTACCAGCAACGGGTATCGTAGTATTTCTTGGATAAATAGCAGCGGCAGTACCGATTCCTTTTGAAATAACACTCTCTAGGATATCAGACATTATATAAGCTACTTGTGGTGATGTAACTATATTGCTAGTTGGTGTTTTTTCAAGTAAAACTTTGCCATGTCTATCTAATACTTTTGTATAGGCTATAGGTTCTATATATTCTCCATTGTTTGCAATAGCACCATATCCTGCTGTCATTCTAAGTGGTGAAATACCATGACTCATGCCACCTAAAGCTAAAGCAGATAAGTTTTCATCGAAAACGCCAGAGCCTTTAGCTTGAGCTTCTTTAGCACTTATGAAAGAGTCATTACTAGGATTCTCGGTATCGATAAGATGAAGTTTTCCTAGATATTGAATGCTTGTTGGAATTCCAATATACTCTAGATATTTTACTGCTGAAACATTTATAGATTGTTGTACAGCTTCTCTCAAAGTGTTGATTCCACGATAATTATCATCTTTAGCTGCGGTTCTAGTACCATACCAGTTTGCAGGCCAACGTTTACCAGAAGCTGTGTAGTAAGGAATATCATCCATAGTACTAGCTGCAGTCAATCCGCTATCTAATGCAGGTAAGTAAACACTAAGTGGTTTTAGTGAAGAGCCTGGCTGTCTAGCAGATGTAGCTCTGTTATAAAGCTTTTGACCTTCTATATCACGACCTCCGACTAAGGCTTTTATTTTACCAGTCCTATAATCCATTATTATAGTAGAAGATTGAGGTTGCACTATTCCATTTTTATTTACAACTAGATATTTTGGATTTAGTAGTAAATTGCCATTAGGATCTATTCTGTAGTAATCATCAGTGAAATTTAAGAATCGATTGCTAACTATTACTCGTTTATTTTCGCGATCTGATTTCAAAATCTTTATCTTAGGAGTGCTCTCAGAAGGACTCCATTCAAGATTTTGAATATATCCAGCAGCGAAAGTCAATAGATTTTTATCACCATCTATAATATAGTGAGCGGCAGTATCAAAGTTTCTGTAATTTACCTTAGGAGAAGTAATTATTAAATTGCCAGAATCGTCTATACTATAATCTCCTTTGTCTATTATTAACTCATAATCTTTGTTATACAATTGAGGCTGTTCATAGTAGATTATTTTATTTCTGCTATCTGCGATATTGTTATTTATTCTATTATTACGATTAACTAATACTGCTCCCTTTATTGAGGCTCTAGTTTTATGAGTAGCTTTTAGAATCAAATCTGTAAATTGATCATATATGCCTTCTAGATTACTTTGCATTCCGATATCCATTGTAGAATAAATTGTAAGTCCACCTTTTCGAATTAAATCGCCAGCTTGTTTTTTGGTGTAGCCTTTTTCTTTCATTAAATCCTTGGTTACTTGATCTTTTACATAATCATTAAAGTATGATGTTTCTATATTCTCATTAATCTTTTTTGTGATTTTGATAATATCAGCAGGATCTTGAGCTAGAGCTTCATCATATTGTTCTCTAGTGATAAATTTATTGTTCAGCATAGTTATCAAGACTGTTTTGCGCCTTTTTATATTTTCTTTATTTACTATAGCAGTGTAATTAGTACCTAGTACATTTACAGAACCCAAAACTACATGAGTTTCTTCCACATCTTCTGGTTTCAGAAGGATATAAGGAGAATAGGCCGTTGGACTTTTTGGAACGGCGGCCAACATAGCAGTTTCGACTAGAGTTAGTTCAGAAACATCTTTGTCAAAATAAAGTTCTGCAGCAGCTTGTACCCCATAGGCACCTCGACCTAAGTTTACTGTATTTAGATATGCGTTTAGAATCTGATCTTTAGAAAGATTTTTATCCATTTCAATGGCTAGATAAACCTCTCTTATTTTACGTTTTACATCATTTACCAGATTATGCTTATCTACTTCATCGAAAAGATAAAGGTTTTTTACAAGTTGCTGAGTGATAGTGCTAGCGCCTTGGACGACTTGACGAGCTTTTATATCAGCCCATAATGCGCCGAATATACGTTTTAAATCAAATCCATTATGAGTTCTAAAACGCTCATCTTCTATTGCTATAAATGCATTTTGAACTTGTTCTGGTATTTGAGATATGTCAACGATAGTTCTAAATTCCACTGCTTGAATTTTTTCTATCAATTGACCCTCTTCGTCAAGTATGACAGAGTTTTCATTAAGTGACGTAGCGACTTTGGTATAGTCTATTTCAGGCACATCTTGTATGACAGCCATTATTATACCTATACCGGTTGCAGCTCCTATGATTCCAATACATACTAATGTTATGATTGTAATCTTCAAAGCTTTCAAAAATTTGTTTTTGGTTTTTGGTTTTTTAGTCTTAGTAGACTTTGTATTAGACATATAATCCTCCTGACAAATAATTAGAACCACAATAATATTTATGATGGCTCTGTTTATGTTTAAATAATTTTATATGTTTTTAGCATAGGCATATGTGAAAATATAAGTTACAATAAAGTATATAAATAGCCACAATGCCCAAGTAAATTATAACATAACATCAAAAACCAATAAATTAAATAATTATTACAGCTAAGTGTAAATTAGATTAAAATTGGTAACAGTGGCAATATATTTAGTGTGATTATGGAGGATAATATGAGTGAAAATAAATTGGAAACAAAAGAGAGAATAATAGTAGTTGGAATGGCATTAAAAAGTGAAGATGCAAAAGAGTTAGAAATATCGCTAGATGAACTTGAAGAATTGGCTCAAGCAGCTAATGGTGAAGTTGTTGGTAGACTTAGTCAATCGAAAGAACGAGTGGATGTAAGATCATTCATTGGAAAGGGAAAACTTGAAGAATTAGCAGAGCTTGTCAAAAATATGGAAGTCGACACTGTTGTATTTAACGATGAACTTTCAGGGGCACAGATTAGAAATATAGAAGCGCAAGTGGAATGTAAAGTAATAGACCGTACGGGGCTTATACTTGATATATTTGCTAGACGAGCAGTTTCTAAGGAAGGTAAGTTACAGGTAGAATTGGCTCAGCATCAATACAGACTTCCTCGACTAACTGGGCTAGGGGTATCATTATCGAGAATGGGTGCTGGAATTGGTACTAGAGGTCCTGGTGAGACAAAACTTGAAATGGATAGAAGACATATACTAGAGAGAGTGACAGAAATAAAAAGGCAGCTTAAGCAGATAGAAAAGACTAGAGAGATAAATAGGAAGCAAAGACTTAATTCATCAGCACCAATAGTTGCGCTAGTCGGATATACAAATGCGGGAAAATCTACACTTATGAATCAACTAGCTAAATTAGATGACGAGTTTGAAGCGAGTAGGGAAGTGTTTGTTCAAGATATGCTTTTTGCGACATTAGATACTACACTTAGAAAATCAAAGCTTAATAATGGAAAAACTTTCTTGGTTACAGATACTGTTGGATTTGTTAGTAAATTGCCTACTAATTTAGTTGAGGCTTTTAAAGGCACACTCGAAGAAGTAGTTTATGCAGACTTGATACTGCATGTAATGGATTTGACTAATGAAAAATTGGATCTTCAAAGAGCAACAACGGAGAAGATACTAAAAGAATTAGGATGCGAACAGAAAGAACAAATAGTAGTTTATAATAAAGTTGATGTGGTAGAAAATATAGAAGAGTTGAAGTTAGGGTTGGAGGCAGATGCTGTTTATTTATCTGCAAAGTCTGGTGAAGGATTAGATGTATTGCTTGATACTATTGAAAAAAGGATGAAAAATAGGTATTATAGTGTTAGAATGATATTGCCATATGATAGAGGGGATTTGTTATCTTATTTTCATGACTCAGGAGATATACAGGAAACTAATTATATAGAGGACGGAATTGAGATTAAGATAACGTTAAATGAGGAAGAGTATAATCGCTATCAACAGTACGTGGCTGAAAAATATGATTAAATAGGAGGCATCTCAGTTATGCTATATCGCAATTATATAGGCGGAGTAGTATTTCATAAAGATAAAGTTTTTATGATACAGAATGAAAAATTTGAATGGATATTGCCAAGAGTTAGAATTGATGAATTTGGGCATAGTAAAAATATATATGTTGATTTGTTTTGGCAATATTTTAAGATGGAAATAGCTCTAAAGGAACACATAGGAGATAGTGTTTATGAGTTTTATTCTGTAAGTCGGGAAGTTCCAATGTGCAATACCGTTATTTGGTATGAAGCGAAGACACTAGAAGAAAGTTTTACTTTGACGAAAGTGAAGGGTAGAGAAAATGCGGGATTTTATGAAGTTAAAGATGCATTAGAAAAACTGACTTACACTCAAGAAAGAAAAATATTGAAGGAAAGTTTGAAAGATAAAAATTCAGCAGATAAAGCAATTATATAGTGAATTAAGACATTTTAGAAAGAAGGATATGCATGGAAGCACAGTATCGAACAGTATTAGAAGAAGCTAGTGATGAAATAGAAATAAAGAAGTCGAGATTTATAGGTTATGCTAAGCCAATAGAGACGGA
>JAOAQY010000097.1 GCA_025210965.1 Tissierellales bacterium | reverse complement strand
TGGCTCATATACTAGTTCTATTTCTTCTATAATGATATATCTTCTATCTGCAATTTGATATTTTAATTTCACCATATCACTTCTACTAAAATCATTGTACAATTTATCTAATACTACCTGCTCTGTTTCTTCTTCAATCAAGTTAAAATACCTGCCATCATCTGATATAAACTCGGTTTCACCATCGTCTATATCGTTTATGATAAATATGCCAGTTTTCATTTCACTTTTCTTTAGAGTAGCCTTTGTTATTTCTGCAAAATAAGTATCACTCTTTTTATCTTTTATCAAATGCAATTCAAATTCGTTTTCATATTTATCTATAAAATCTTCTGTAAAATAAGACTCTTCTCCGTAGAGAATCTTTTCATCTATTTTGTAGCTATTTCCACTAACATCAACGAATTCTTGCTCCCCTTCAAAGTGTCCTTTTATTCCATCTCCTTGGCTATTTATAAATACTATCGAATGTATTTTACTATCTTGTTCTTCAAATAGAATTGGTCTCTCATACTCAGTGTACTCATCTAGATCTAAGGCACTTACCTCTTTTAGCACGTATTTATTTTTCAAATCTCTCATGTCTTTTACATCTAGTTCTATAGGTGTTGAAAAATTTTTGATATCCATAGAATATATTTCAATATCATCTATGTTTTGATTTGCTTTGAAATTGCGTCCAGCATCTCCATAGAGCATAATACGGCCCTTTAACATTTCACTTCTGTTAGTATACAGCTTAGATTTACCAAATAACAATATTTTGTTAGAAATCGTTTTACTACCACTTGGTGATATACTTGAATATGAAAAAGAGCTCTCAACGTCATACAATAAGAATTGTAATTTTCCTTCATCATCTAAGGCTATACTAGCCTCATTGTAATCATCAATGTATTTTGATATTTTAAAATCTCTTCCAAATTCGATTCTTTCTTTTTGCTCTTCTTTAAAGTCACTATCTAGAGTATTAATTGATGCTCCAAACCCAAATGTCACACTATTTTCATCGTGATCTAGTATTCTATAAACTCTTTTTTCATCTATATTTCCAGCAACTTCATAGTCTAATAATATTCCATCATCTACAGTCTTTATGCGAATCAATCTATTTTCATTTTCTATAGCCTGCTCTATATCATCAAATGTTTTTTCATCTAATACCTCTAACTCCGAACTGTATCCCCCTCCATAACAATATCTAAATGTCAGATTATTCTCATCACCAAAATGATTTAAATATGCAATTTTCTCTTCTATATCATCTTCATCAAGCATTCTATATCCTATAATTTCATCATTTTGATAGTACGCTAATATCAAATCATTACTTTCAATTTCAGATAAATCTATTTTGTCTTTGTAACCCTTAAATTTGTGTATTTTACCAGCAAGGTCTACACTCATCTCCACGCGATCTTTGTAGTCTTTGATATCTGAAACTTTTCCCATCATTTTAGAAGAATATTCAGCTTTTTTGGCTAAATTTTCAAACAATATTCCTACCACTTCGTCTGTTTTTATTGGAGATCTAATTAAAGTGCAGTCAAATTCTGAATCAAGATTGTAATATTTCAGCACATCATATCCATCAAAATATTCCCATTTATCATCAGCTAGTCCCATGGCCATTTCCAAATTTTCTAAATCAATTAGGTCATTATCTTCAATCTTCAAATACTCTTTTTCATAAAAACCTTCACCATGTACTCTTTTTATACAGTTCTCTCCTGAATTTACATGATACTTTGGAGAATTTTTTAAAATCACATGCGCACTTTCACTCAACTCTTCTATTTCGTCAATATACTCTAATTCAGTATAAATAATCTGCCCTGTTTCTATATTGAGGTTTTCTTTTCTCACTTTTTCATAGCTATCTGACAGCTTTTCTCCGTTCATATCTTCTCTATCTAGTACATAAAATTCACCGTCTAAATTCGAAGAATCAGTTTCACCAGTAGCTCCCTGTCCACGAGTATCTTCCATCATTACATATTCTACTTCTCCATCATCTATGTCTTTTATAAATACTATATTTTCGCAATCGTCGAGTTCGCCTTTGAGATCCATGTCATCATCATCTTTTGTATCATCTACAATTTCTTTAACATTTAAAAGAATCATTTTTCCGTTTTCATTTAAGAATCTTCCTGTGTACTTTTGATTTCTTTCCAAATCCATACTATCTTGATTTAATTCAATTTCCACATCAGATTCATCATCAAAATCAATTGCCGCACTATCTCCTGATACTCTGAAATTGCTGAAGTTTTTTTCAAAAATAGTAATAGGCTCTGAACCCACGATAGCTTTTCTCTCAAGATACCAATAGCAATCGTCTATATCTTTTTTTTCACCATCACCAAAAAATCCACTCAAATTACCATCATCATCTATAAATGTTTTGATTGGAATATGGCTGAATTTTTCAAATACCTCATCTATATAATAATCAGAGTATTCCTTTAAAAATTCTTCACTTATCTTTAAGCTAAAATATTTTATATGTGTATCGTTTGATTCTGAGTTATAATTTCTATTTGGTCCATATCCAAATATCCATCTATCTCCTATTTTTGCTGATAAATAGTATTTTCCGCAGTTTTTTTCACCGACTACCTTTTCAATAGCTAGCAATTCAGCATCATCACGTATATCATCTTTTAGGTACAATCTATACATAACATTTCTGAGAATTCGACCTTCATCTAAATTTACTAAATGAGTCTTTAATTCCTCATTTGAAACGCTCAGCTCAAATTTCTTTTGGGAAAAATCGTCTTGAGCTCTAACAGATATACAATCATCATCAATGTCGTAAATCTCCCCATAATACACATGCTCAGCTGTGCTCTTATCTCCAACCACATAATCGCTCTTTATGACACCTCTCGGTATCATCTCTTCTGCAAAAGCCACATTTCCAAGTAGTACTACAGAAATTATGGCTAAAATCCATATCGATAATTTGAATTTATCTCTCCTTATCATCTCTTTACATCCCCCATTCATTAATTATGTTAAAAATTCCCTGCAATTAATTATACTATCTTGTTTTATGTGTGTAAATCAGATGTGTGAAATTAATTTACTCTGCATGTAAATACAATTCATATTCACCAATTACCTGAATAAAATCTATGTTTCCAGCCTCATCGAAATGTGCATATAAATAATCATTTTTAGACAGATCCCTGTCTATACCCCATTTCATTACTTTTGCTCCCTCTACAGCTTTGTACTTTTCTTCCACTATATTTTCGATGTATACATCATAATCTCTTGCCTTTAATTTTCCTCGTTCTAGTGTCAAATTTAGACCATCTATATTTTTCAATCTATATATAGGCGCTTTTTCTCTCAATGGATCATAGAAATGTTCTATCGATTCAACAGCTATTCCTGTTTTCCCAAATTCTCTACAATCTATTTTTACAATTTCTCCAGCTTTGAAATTTTCAAATATATCTTTGACTATTATCTCATCCATTTCATCTAAGTATAAACTTTTATAGCCAGTCTCATAGTTTATAAAGCTTGCTCTATGATTTTCACTATCTATTTCATTTACTATAGCTATAGTCTTTTTTCTTTCGCCGCTTATATGTGTCTTATCTTTTATAAATACAAAATAGTCCCGAAAACCATCAATTTTTACTAAATCTACACCGAATTCATTTTTGTATACTTCTAGTAAATAGTACATTACTCGATTGTTATTATCACAAACAACCAAATTAT
>JAOAQY010000096.1 GCA_025210965.1 Tissierellales bacterium | reverse complement strand
TGTAGGAGATTTTAAAGAAAGAGCTGACTCAAATGGAGGAGGAATAGTAGTTGGTGGAGAAAATTATGGTCAAGGTTCTAGTAGAGAGCACGCTGCTATAGTTCCTCTTTATTTAGGTGTAAAGGCAGTTATCGCAAAATCGTTTGCTAGAATTCATGTGCAGAATTTGATAAACTTTGGAATACTCCCGCTTAGATTTGAAAAAAAGGAAGACTATGATTTAATAAATGAAAATGATGCACTTAAAATTGAAAATATGGATTTGAGCAAGATGCCGGAATATATAGAACTTATTGTAAACGGAACGAACAAAATAAAATTATTTATTGAAGGTAATGGCAAAGATTTTGAGGTACTAAAAGCTGGAGGAAAACTTTCGATGGTAAAGGAGGGCCTGAAAAATGCATAGAGTTACGCTTATTCCAGGCGATGGAATTGGACCAGAAATTATGAAGGCTATGATGAGATGTGTTGATTATGTCACATCTGATATAGAGTGGGATATAAGAGAGTATGATCCAGATGATTTAGAAAAAATATATGAAAGCCTAAATGACACTAAATTAGGTATAAAGGGGCCTACGACAACACCTATAGGAGAAGGTAGGCGTAGTATAAATGTTCATTTAAGACAAAAATATGATTTGTTCGCAAATATAAGACCGATAAAGACAATTAGATCTAGTGATAGAAATTTAGACATGGTTATTTTTAGAGAAAATACAGAAGGTTTGTATTTAGGAAGAGAAGAAGTATTAGAAGATGGAACAATAGTATCTTATAAAATAGTAACAGAAGAAAAATCTAGAAGAATTATAGAGGCAGCATTTGAGTATGCATTACTTCACAATAGAAAAAAAGTGACATTGGTTCACAAAGCAAATATACTAAAAAAAGGTGATGGTTTCTTTTTGAAAATGGGTCAAAAAATTGCTGAAAATTACCCGAGTATAGAATTTGAAGCGCTAATAGTTGACCATATGGCCATGGAACTAGTTATGAGACCAGAGCGATTTGATGTCATAGTAACAATGAATTTATATGGAGACATATTATCTGATTTATGTGCAGGATTAGTTGGAGGTCTTGGAATGCTTCCGGGAGTGAATAGAGGAAATGACTATACTCTTTTTGAAGCCGTTCATGGTAGCGCACCAGATATTGCGGGTAAGGGTCTAGCAAATCCTACAGCTGTTATTAGATCGTCAGTATTGTTACTAAAGCATATTGGACTTGAAGAAGAGGCGAAAAAAATAGAATGTGGTTTGGAGAAAATATATAAGGAAGGTAAAAAGTTAACTCCAGATTGTGGTGGAGAAGCAAGTACAATGGAATTTACAGAGGAATTAATATATATGATGAGGGGTGATTGATGTGAATGGATTTATTAGCAAAATGTCAGATATAGCAAAAAGTGTTCACGAAATATCATCGGAGCATTATAACACATATGATATAAAGCGAGGACTTAGAAATTCGGATGGTACAGGTGTTTTAGTGGGATTGACCCAAATAGGTGATGTAAGAGGATATGTATGGGAAAACGGAAGAAAAATTTCAAAAAAAGGAGAATTATTTTATAGGGAATACGAACTAAACACATTGATTGATAAATTAGAAAGCTGTGGAAATAGCAAATTCGAAGGAGCTACATTTTTACTTTTATTTGGAAGATTACCAGAAACAAATGAATTTGAAGAATTTCTCAGTTTGCTGAGCAAATATAGAACGCTTCCAGATGGATATACTGAGAATATGATATTAAAAATTCCGAGTAAAGATATAATGAATAAGCTTCAGAGAAGCACATTGGTATTGTATTCTCATGATGAAAATCCTGAGGAGCTATCTTTAGAGAATGTTTTAAAACAAAGTTTATCATTAGTGGCTAGATATCCAACTATAGCGGCGTATGGATATCAAGCTAAGAGACATTACTTTGATAATGACAGTTTATGGATTCATACTCCGCCAGAAAATAAAGGAGCGGCTGAGACTATTTTGCATCTAATAAGAGCTGATAAGAAGTATACAAAAATGGAAGCTGAAATATTAGATTTGAGTTTATTACTACATGCAGAACATGGTGGAGGTAACAATTCTACATTTGCAACTCATGTAGTATCATCTAGTGGAACAGATACGTATTCGGCTATGGCGGCAGCATTAGGTTGTTTAAAGGGAAGTAAGCATGGTGGAGCAAATTTAAAAGTAAAAAAAATGATGGATGATTTAAAGAGTAGCTGTGAAGATTATTCAGAAGAAAGTATAAGATGTTATTTGAAGGCGATACTTAGTAAAGAGGCATTTGATGGTAAGGGGCTTATATATGGTATGGGACATGCTGTTTATACTAAGACAGATCCGAGAGCCGAAATTTTAAAAAGAGAAGCTCAAAAACTGGCAATTGAAAAGAATTCAATTGATGAGTATAATCTTTATTTGGATGTGGAGCGAATAGCAAAAGAACTATTTAGAGAATTAAAAGGAGAGTCTTTTGATATAGCTGCAAATGTAGATTTTTATTCAGGATTTGTGTATGATAGGCTTGGAATACCAGAAGAACTTTACACTCCACTGTTTGCATGTGCTAGAATAGTGGGATGGTCTGCACATAGGATGGAACAATTAATGAGTGATACAAAAATTATAAGACCAGCATATCAATGGGTAAAATAATAAAAAACCTTCAATATCTAAACTAATAGTTAGATATTGAAGGTTTTTTATTATTCTACTACATGATGTATAAGTTCTTTTTGTAACTCAATAATAGTATCTAATTTTTGTATAATTCTTGATTCAAATTCTTTTTTTGAAAAAATATTTATGCATTCGTCTATAGAATTAATTTTATGAGTTGATGCAATAATTTTCATTTTTTCGATTTTCTGTGGAACTAAGAATTGACAGTGTAAATCTGAAGATTTGCACAAGTCGTCTATAGACGTCGATATTTCATTTAGTTCATCGCTGTATTTATGATTTAGACGTTTTGACTCCTCTTTTATAAATAATTTTCTATCAGCTATGCGTTTTTTACAAATTGTATCGTAAAATTTATTACTCCATCTGTGAGCGATACCCCAATTTGCTAATACGATTAGCACATAAATTATAGCTAGAGCACCGTTAAAGAATGAAGATAAAAATACTTCTTCTAAAAAAGTTTGCATTGTGTCAGATAATTTTGATGCTAATAAATTCAATATTAATTGTGGTAAATTTAAATTTTTTAAAACTAGAAATAAAATATAAGCTACGATAAGATATAATATATAGGGGATGAGTTTTAGATAATGAGGTTGACGACTGTATTTAGATGGTAATTCAACTTTTAGCAGTTTGTTTTTTTTAGATGATAGTTCTTGAATCTGTTTTGAAATCAAAAGATTTTTATCTAGAATTTTTATGAGTTCAGAATTCATACGAAAACCCTCCTTTTTAATAAGACATAGATATAATACCCCAAAAAATAATAATAAACTCAAACTTCGCATCCCAAATAACCATATATATTTATTCAAGTGCAAAGTTTGAGTAATAAATAGAAAATATGGAAAAGAGGTATTAAAATGAATCAAGTACCAGTAAAAAAAATAGCAGCAATACATGATTTATCAGGGTTTGGCCGAGCGGCATTGTCTTCAATTATACCCATAATATCAACTATGGGTATACAGGTTTGCTCAGTTCCTACAGCTATACTTTCAACTCATACGGGAGATTTTGAAGGATATACTTTCATAGATTTGACAGACCATATGACTAGTTACTTAAATCATTGGCATGAATTAAATTTATGGTTTGACTGTGTATATACGGGCTTTTTAGGATCGGTAAATCAAATAGATATAATAACGAATTACATAAGGGCATTTGAAAAAAAACCACTTGTTGTAATAGATCCTGTTATGGCGGATGATGGAGAGCTATATTCAACTATGGATGTGAACATGGTAAATGCTATGAGGGATTTTATATCATTGGCTGATGTGATTACACCAAATTTTACAGAAGCGGCTTTGCTTTTAGGGAAAAAAACTGAAAAAGAAATATTATCAGATGATGAACTGAAAAACTGGTTGATTGAACTGTCAAATTTGGGTCCAGAAACAGTTATAATAACTAGTGTTCCTCATGATAAAAGAACAAAAAAGACATATGTTGTGGCATATAATAAAAAAGACAATAGGTTCTGGAGAGTTGATTGCGTTTATATACCTACGCAATATCCAGGTACGGGTGATGCGTTTACTAGCGTATTGGTTGGTAGTTTATTGCAAGGAGACAGTCTTCCAATGGCACTAGATCGAAGTGTTCAATTTGTTACGTCGGCTATAAGAGCTAGCTATGGATACGATTATCCAAATAGAGAGGGTGTCTTGGTTGAAAAAGTGTTAGATACATTAAAACTTCCTGTAATGTTAAATAGTTATGAGCTGTTTTAAAATATATTTGATTCTGTATAAAGTACATTCATATTTGTTATAATATATCTATGGGAGAAGGAGGTCTTGATATGGAGTTTTTTGATAGAATACATGAAAATCCAGTAATTGCAGCAGTTAATCATATGGACCATCTTGAAGAAGCAATAGAATCGCCTAGTGAGATGATCTTTTTACTGACTGGAGATATTTTTAATATAAAAGATGCAGTTGGCAAAATTCAAAATGCCAAGAAAATGGTTTTTGTTCATGTAGATTTACTAGAAGGTTTTTCTAAAGATGCAGTTGCATTAGAGTATATTGCAAAAAAAATAAAACCAGATGGCATTATAACTACTAAAACCCAATTGGCTAGAAAAGCTATGGAACTAGGATTGTTTACTATTCAGAGATTTTTTATATTAGATTCGCTTTCACTAAAACGTGGAATTGAGTCTATGAAATCTTTCAAGGCAAATGCAATTGAAATATTACCAGGAATAAATGACAAGATAACGAAAAAAATTGTTAAAGAGACAAGTCAGCCCGTTATAACAGGAGGGCTAATAATGGATAAAGAAGATGTTATACACAGTTTGCAAGCTGGAGCGATAGGAATATCGACTACTAAAAAAACACTGTGGTATGAGTAAATAGTTGAGAAGGGAAGTATAGAATTAATGAGAAAATACGAAGCAGTTATATTTGATTTAGATGGAACATTAGTTGACTCTATGTGGGTGTGGGATGCAATAGATATAGAATTTTTAGATGAAAGAGGATTTAAAGTTCCAGAAGATTTACAAGATGCAATAGAAGGAATGAGTTTTACAGAGACAGCACAATATTTTAAAGAAAGATTCGAACTAAAAGAGGAAATAGATTCAATAAAAGATGTATGGAACGATATGGCTAGGCATTTTTATAGAGATAAGGTTAAACTTAAGCAAGGTGCGAGAGAATATTTAGAAAAACTTAAGAAGCAAGGAGTGAAACTTGCTGTAGGAACTAGTAATTCTAGAGAGTTAGCTTTAGCAACGCTTGAAGGAAATAGTGTTTTGCATTTTTTTGATATTATAATGACTTCTTGTGAAGTAGATAGAGGCAAGCCTTACCCAGATATATTCTTAGGTGTGGCTAAAAAACTTCAAATAAAGTCGGACAAGTGTCTTGTGCACGAGGACACTTTGGCGGGAGTAAAAGCTGGTGTAGGTGCTGGCATGGACGTAATAGGAATATATGACTCTGGATCGCATGAAAAGCAGGATGAGATTGAAAAATTGACTTTGGAAATTGTAAAAAATTACAATAAATTTATAGATTAACTACTTGATTTATATATGTATATGAGATATTCTGTAAGTGTAGAAGAAACACTTTCAGAATATTTTTATATGTGGGGGGATTTTGATGAAAAAAATCTTAGTTACTGGAGCATTAGGTCAAGTAGGTTCAGAGCTAGTAATGAAAATGAGAAATATTTATGGTCAAGATAATGTTATAGCCACTGATTTAAAATTCAAGGAATGTGAAGCTGCAACAGCAGGTCCTTTTGAAACATTAGATGTTACAGATGGTAAGGCAATGTCTGAATTAGTTTCAAAGTACAAAGCAGATACTATTATTCACTTAGCAGCACTATTGTCAGCAACAGCAGAAAAGGATCCATCACTTGCATGGAATATAAATATGGGTGGACTTAAAAATGTATTGGATATTGGTAAAGAACAAGGATGTTCGATATTTACACCTAGTTCTATAGCTGCATTTGGACCACTTACTCCAGCAGATTTAACGCCACAAGATACTATTCAAAGACCTAGCACTATATACGGAGTGACTAAGGTTGCAGGAGAAGTATTGAGTGATTATTACCACAAAAAATTTGGAGTTGACGCTAGAGGGGTTCGATTCCCAGGACTTATATCGTATGAAACACTTCCAGGCGGAGGAACTACAGATTATGCTGTACACATTTACTACGAGGCGCTAAAAAATAAAAAGTTCTCGTGTCCACTAAAAAAAGGAACATTTATGGATATGATGTATATGCCAGATGCATTAGATGCTGTGGTAAATCTTATGGAAGCAGATGGAAGCAAATTGATTCATAGAAATGCATTTAATATAACAGCTATGAGCTTTGATCCAGAAGAAATTGCACAATCTATTAAGAAATATATGCCAGAATTTGAAATGACTTACGATTTAAATCCAACACTTCAAGGGATAGCTGATTCATGGCCTAATTCAATAGATGATACTGCAGCTAGAAATGAATGGGGCTGGAGTCCTAAATACGATTTAGATAAGATGACTCAAGATATGTTTGCTAAATTGAAAATAAAATTTGAAAAATAAATATTTTGTTTATAACTACGATTAAAAACTTTTAAAAAGTCAATAATCGTAGTTTTTTTGTCCAAAATGACGAAAATAATGAATTTTTATTTATAAAAACTTTATAAATGATTGATAATAAAAAATAAAAACTCGCTATAAACGGAATGTATGTTTGATATTCTTATATATTATTTGCTATAATAGGAGATACGAAATAAAGTTAGAGGTGACTAATGTGGCAAGGAAAACAAATTATGGAAATGAAAGCATTGTTTCACTTAAAGGAGCAGACCGTGTAAGAAAGAGGCCTTCAGTTATATTTGGATCAGATGGTCTCGAAGGTTGCCAGCATTCTTTTTTTGAAATACTATCGAATGCTATAGACGAAGCGAGAGAAGGTTTTGGACAAAAAATAGAGATTATAAGACATAAAGATCACTCTATAACTGTGAAAGATTGGGCTAGTGGAATACCTGTAGATTACAATGCCAAAGAAGAGCGATATAACTGGGAATTGGTATTTTGTGAGCTTTATGCAGGAGGAAAGTACAAAAATAATGATGGTAGCCATTATGAATTTAGTTTAGGATTAAATGGATTAGGTTCTTGCGCTACTCAATACAGTTCTGAATATATGGACGTAGAAGTGGTCAGAGATGGATATATTTACAATCTGCATTTTGAAAAAGGTGAAAATGTAGGTGGACTTAAAAAGAGAGAGAATAAGGAAAATATACATTCTGGAAGTACTATAAAATGGAGACCCGATTTGGATGTATTTACAGAAAATGAAATACCACTAGAATATTTTCAAGATGTACTTAAGAGACAGGCAATAGTTAATGCAGGTCTAAAATTCATATTGGATGATGAGATTAATGATGAGAGTTTTGAATACTATTATGAAAATGGTATAAAAGATTATCTTGAAGAATTAAATGATGATAAGGATTTTGTATCGACACAGTATTTTGAAAATGAAGGCGAAGGACAGGATCGTTCTGACAAGCCTAAATATAGGGTGAAGGCGCAAATTGCATTTTCATTCAATAACGAAGTAAATCTCTTAGAATACTATCACAACTCAAGCTATTTAGAATATGGTGGAGCACCTGATAAAGCGGTCAAGAGTTCGTTTGTAAGTGCTATAGATCAATATATAAAAAAAGAAAATAAATATACTAAGAATGAGAAAAAAATAGGTTTTGTCGATATTCAAGATAGTTTGATACTTGTAATAAATTCATTTTCAACTATGACAAGCTACGAAAACCAAACGAAGAAAGCTATTACAAATAAATTTATACAAAAGTTTCTTACAGATTTTATAAAACATGAGTTAGAAATTTATTTCATAGAAAACAAAATAGAAGCGGATAGAATAGCAGACCAAATTTTAGCAAACAAGAGAAGCCGAGAGAAAGCCGAAAAGACTAGATTAAGTATTCGCAAGAAACTTACGGGAAAAGTTGATTTGAATAACAGAGTTAAAAAGTTTATCAATTGTAGGACAAAAGACATAGCTAAGAGAGAGCTATATATAGTTGAGGGTGATTCAGCACTTGGTGCTTGTAAATTAGCTAGAGATTCAGAGTTTCAAGGACTTATGCCTATTAGAGGAAAAATATTAAATTGCCTTAAGGCAGATTATGACAAAATATTTAAAAGCGATATAATTATAGATTTGCTAAAAGTAATGGGATGTGGAGTTGAAATTACTAGTAAGCACAATAAAGAATTGTCTACATTTGATTTAAATGCACTTAAGTGGGACAAAATAATAATTTGTACCGATGCAGATGTAGATGGCTTTCAGATCAGAACACTAATACTCACTATGCTGTATAGGCTGGTTCCTAGTCTTATAGATGAGGGGAAAGTTTATATAGTAGAATCTCCACTTTATGAGATTACTACAAAGAAAAAGACACATTTTGCATATTCCGATAGAGAAAAGAATCAGATAGTGGAAAAACTAAATGGTAAATATAAAGTTCAGCGATCAAAAGGACTTGGAGAAAATGAGCCCGATATGATGTGGGAGACAACGATGAATCCTGTATCTAGAAAACTGATACAAGTATTGCCTGAGGAAGTAGTAGAAACTCAAGAAATGTTCGATATACTACTTGGAGAAAATTTAAGTGGACGAAAAGGATTTATAGAAGAACATGGAGAAAGATATTTAGATTTATTAGATATAAGTTAAGGGGAGAGTCTAAGTGAGTGCAAAAAATATAATTAAACAAAATATAACAGAGACTCTAGAAACGAATTATATGCCTTATGCTATGAGTGTTATCGTTTCAAGAGCCATCCCAGAAATAGACGGTTTTAAACCATCACATAGAAAACTACTTTATTCGATGTACAAAATGAAATTACTTACAGCTCAAAAAACGAAATCAGCAAATGTTGTAGGTCAAACAATGAAACTTAATCCACATGGAGATCAGGCGATATATGCTACATTGGTGAGATTGACTAGAGGGCACGATGCATTACTTCATCCATTTATAGATTCAAAGGGGAATTTTGGAAAGCACACATCGCGCGATATGGCATATGCAGCTTCGAGATACACAGAAGTAAAATTAGCGCCTATATGTGAAGAAATATTTAAAGATATAGAAAAAAATGTGGTAAATTTTGTGGACAATTACGATGGGCAGCTAAAGGAACCGGAGCTGTTGCCGACAACGTATCCTAATATACTAGTAAGTGCTAATAAAGGAATAGCTGTTGGTATGGCCAGTAATATAGCTAGTTTCAATCTAGGTGAGGTTTGCGACGCAACTTCGGCTATTATAGATGATGAAGGTGCAGATATTACAGAACTCATCAAAGCTCCTGATTTTACAACTGGTGGCTATTTGATTTACAATCAAAGAGAGATGAAGAAAATCTATGAAAATGGAAATGGAAGCGTCAAACTTCGAGCAAAATACAACTATGATAGAGCGAATAATTGTATAGAAATATACGAAATACCGTATACTACAAATGTTGAGAGCATAATAGAGAAAATTATAGCTTTAATAAAAATAAATAAAATAAAAGAAATATCAGACTTGAGAGATGAAACAGATCTTAAAGGACTAAAAATTGCTATAGACTTAAAACGTGGAGTAGATTACAAGAAATTGATGATGAAATTGTACAAGATGACACCTCTTGAAGATACATTTTCTTGTAATTTTAACTTGCTCATTGATGGTAGACCGAAAGTGCTAGGTGTTCGAGACATAATTAGAGAATGGGTAAAATTTAGAACAGAATGCATCAAAAGACAATTGAGTTACGATATTGAAAAAATGACTGATAAATTGCATTTACTCAAAGGTCTTGAAAAAGTGTTGTTAGATATAGACAAGACCATAAAGATAATAAGAGAAACAGAAGAGGACTCTATGGTAGTTCCTAATTTAATGAGTAATTTTGATATAGATGATTTACAAGCGAATTTTGTTGCAGATATTAAGTTAAGACACTTAAATAGAGAATATATACTTGGAAAAACTAAGGAAATTGGTGATTTAGAAGAAAAAATTGAAAAATTATCAAAACTTAGAGAGAGCGATAAAAAAATCAAAAATGAAATAAAGAAAGATTTGAAGAGAATAAAGAAAAATTACGCAGTTGATAGGAAAACTGATTTATTGTACGAAGAAGAGGTCGTAGAATATAAAGAAGAGCACTTTATAGAAAATTATGAAGTAAGAATTTTTGTTACAGAACATAATTACTTGAAAAAGATTTCGCACAAATCACTTAGAGGTAATGATGAGCATAAACTAAAAGAAGATGACAATATAATGTGTGAATTCGATGCTCAAAATACAGATGAACTACTGCTGTTTTCAAATAAAAATAATCTCTATAAATTCAAAATCCATGATTTAGAGGACCATAAAGCTAGTGTTTTAGGAAGCTATATACCAAATCTAGGTGAGTTGGAAGAAGGAGAGGAAATCGTACATGCGGTGGCTACAAATGATTACAAAGGTCATATGCTATTCGTTTTTGAAAACGGAAAGGTTGCAAAAGTGCCATTAACTAGTTATCAAACTAAGAATAATAGAAAAAAATTGATAAAGGCCTATGCAGATGAATCTGTTCTAAAAGGGATATTCTTTATAGACAAACCAAAATATTTATTGCTTAAGAGACATTATCCAAAGAATGACGAAAATAACTTACTAGCAGTGTCAACAGAAATCATATCAGAAAAAGTTACTAAAAGCACTAAGGGAATTCAAGTACTCAGACTTAAGAAAAATAGCTATTTGAGCGAAACTAAATGTATAGATGAAGAGCAACTTGAGATGTATAAAGACTATATAAGCAAAAAAATTCCCATGGCTGGTAGAACGTTAGAGCCTACAGCTAAACAGATACAATTTATCTAAAAAAAACCCGTTAAGTATTTTCAGACTTAGCGGGTTTTTGATTTATTTTGAAAATAACTTGCCGATAGTTGAATCTTTTAGGGCTAAAGCTCCTACTGGACATATCTCTTGACAGCAGCAACAGCGAATACATATATTGTGATTTATTATAACTTTATCAGATAGAGTCATTGCTTTTGCGGGACATTGATCAATACATTTTTTACATTTTATACAAGATGTATGATCAACTGTCATTTTTTGATCTACAAAACTTGCAATAAGCTTTTGAATCAGAGCATTATTTGTGAATTTTAAATTCTTCAATTTAGGCATTTCGAAAGATTCTAGCCTAGATTCTTCAGGCATTGAGCCTAGGATTTTTATATTTGATAAATTTATAGAATCATGCAAACCCATTTTTTCAGCAGCTCTAAACATAGGAAATACATTAGGATTTTTGTTTACAATTTCCAAAACAACTCGATCTAATGAAAGTGAATTTTTAGATGCGAGAATTACATTTGGTTCTATTTTATACCCATTGGTTGGACCATTTCCGGCCATAGCCCATATACCATCTAATAGATGAAGTTTAGCATTTGAAGCTAGAGCAATTTCTATTAATAATTGGGCAAATATGTCTAAATCTCTTCCGGTATGATAGTGCCACTGTGTTTTTCTATGCCCAGTAACACATCCAAACAAATTTTTAGTACAAAGAGTAACACCCATTTGAGCATGCGATTTTAATTTTGCCGCATTTATGAGATGGTCAACTTCAAATATTTCACTTGCTAATTTTATTTGCTTGAAGTGAAAATTTTGAGAGCTATTATTGCTGAATTTTGGAGTTACAGCTCCGGTGAAATCTATAAATTTAGCATTGTATGGTGATAATAGTTCCAAAAGTCCAAGTTTTTTTGCCACATCAGATCCCTTCATTACTGCAGGACTATCTCCAATTTGAATTTTAGCGCCGCGCTCATAAAGAAGTTCGGCTAACGCTTTTATGAAAAGAGGGTGGGTATTTACACAAGATTCAGCTGGTCTTGCAGTTACAAAATTTGGCTTTATAAGTACAGTATCTCCGTGTGATATTCCTTCATATCCATTAACTAACACTATAGATTCGTTTATTTTTTCTTTTAGATTTTTTTCGTATGATGAATGTTTGAGTAAACTAACTGAATTCATGAAAATCCTCCTAAAATAGTTATTTAAAAATATTATAACATGAAAAGCAACATGTTTACCCATTAAAACTGATGGTTTTGAGGGGACTTCATAGGATGTAGTGGCTTAACTAAGGGTATAAGTGGGATTCTCGAAACAAAATAATAAAAGCGTATTTTGTGGGTATAAAATAGCGTAAGAGCATATTCGGTATTTCCAAATTACCATTTATTATGATATATTAAAGGTAAGTGCAATTTGTAATTGCCTTATAGGGTATGAAAGGGGTGAAGAGATGAAACTATTGACATGTAGTGGAGTTGATTCAACAAAAAAATTCAGAGAAGAGTACGATTTAAAGATTGTACCACTTAAAATCACAATAGATGGAAATGAGTATATAGATGATGAAAATTTAGATACAGATAATTTGCTAAAGCTCATGAAAGAAAGTCAAAATGCGCCGCAAACAGCTTGTCCATCACCAAATGATTTTATAGAAAAATTTACAGAAGGTGTCACTAATTTGGTAATAACAATATCATCTAAATTAAGTGGAACTTACAATAGTGCAATAATGGCTAAAGAGATTTATGAAGCTGAGCACGAAGATACTAGTGTAGAAATTATAGATTCACTTAGCGCAAGTGCTGGAGGAGTTCCTATTGTGATGAAAGCCCAGGAACTTTATAATGCAGGTCTTAGAGATGGAGAACTTGTAAAAGAGATAAACAAATTTGTTGGGACAATGAAAACGTTTTTTGTTATAGATTCTCTAGAAAACTTGGCGAAAGCTGGAAGGATGAGCCTAGTTGTAGAAAAAATAGCAAGTCTTTTGGATATAAAACCCGTAATGCAGGGCGATGAGGGTGAAATAAAATTGCTTAAAAAAGCAAGAGGGCATAAAAGAGCTATGAGAACGCTTATTGATGAAATCGGAAAAACTGGAATAGATTTTGAAAATAGGGTACTGAGTATAAGTCACAGTCATAGTGCGGAAAAAGCTCATAAATTTAAAGAGGCTGTTGAAGAAAAATACAAGTTTAAAGAAATAATAGTAAATGATACACTTGGTTTGTCAACAGTATATACTGGTGGCGGCGGTATAGTTATTTCTTTCTAAAATATTTATAGGGGGTATTATATATGGCAGATGTTATTGATTACAAAATTTATGGAGATGATATGCAATTAGTAGAGATTGAATTAGATCCTAAAGAGGGCGTTAGAGCAGAAGCTGGTGCCATGACCTATATGGAAGATGGAATCAAAATGCAGACAACTACTGGTGGTGGATTATTTTCAGGATTTAAAAGAATGTTTACTGGTGAAAGCTTTTTTATAACTACATTTTTACATGAAGGCCAGGGAAAAAGCCATGTTGGATTTGCAGCCCCCTATCCAGGGAAGATTATTCCGCTTGATTTAGCTAGATTTGGTGGGGAGTTTTTATGTCAGAAGGATTCATTTTTGTGTGCAGCTAATGGTGTCGAAATAGAGGTTGCAATTACCAAGAAACTTGGTGCAGGATTCTTTGGCGGCGAAGGATTCATATTGCAAAAATTAACTGGCGATGGATTGGCATTTATTCACGCTGGTGGTACTATGATAGAGAAAAATTTAGCACATGGAGAGAGACTTAGAATAGATACTGGCTGTCTTGTTGGATTTGAATCTTCTGTAAATTATGATGTTGAATTTGTTGGAGGATTTAAAAATGCACTTTTTGGTAAAGAGGGATTATTTCTTGCAACATTGACAGGTCCGGGTAAAGTTTATCTTCAAAGTATGCCGCTTTCTAAGATGGCAGAAAGAATGTATGCTGCTATGGGTAGCAATCAAGGACAATCAAATACAGGGAACTCTACAGTTTCAGGGATTGCAGGTGGTATTCTAGGTGGACTGTTGTCCGACGATTAGTACTTGACTGAGGGTTTTTATGTGGTATAATTAAAGAAAATATTAAAGCAATGAATGAGATTAGTAGCTTGAAATGAGCGTATAGAGAGCCAATGGTGCTGGAAATTTGGTCGTGTAGTTTCGAGGGAATGGACTCATGAGTGAGAACTGAAATTTTAGTAGGGGATACGGTTGCTCCCGTTATAGAGCTAGATGATCGGCATTTGCCTGTTGTTGAAAGAGGAATTCTTAGGAGTTCATTTAGAGGTGGTACCGCGATTAGTCGCCCTCTATGCTTTATGCATAGAGGGCTTTTTATATTTATTGCTTTAGACAATAAAAAGGAGAGAAGAAAATGGAAAAATCAAGAATAGTTAGTGGCATCAAGCCATCAGGAGAATTGACACTTGGAAATTATGTTGGAGCTATAAGAAATTGGGTTGATTTTCAAGATACATATGATTGCTTTTATTTTATAGCAGACTTACATGCTATAACAGTACAACAGATACCAAAAGATTTGAGAAGAAACACATTGGAAATATTGGCTTTATATATGGCTTGTGGCTTAGATCCAGAGAAAGTTACTATATTTATCCAATCTCACATAAGTGCGCATGCTGAAGTTGCGTGGATATTAGATACTATGGCTCAAATGGGAGAGCTAAATCGTATGACACAATTTAAAGATAAGGCAAAAAAAGGAGAAGCCGGCTTAAATGCAGGTCTTTACACATATCCAGTGCTTATGGCTGGAGATATATTACTTTATCAAGCAGATGAAGTACCTGTAGGAGAAGACCAAAAGCAACATGTTGAGCTCACTAGAACATTGGCACAGCGTTTTAATCACAGATACAGTGATACATTTAAAATGCCAGAGCCATTTATTCCAAAGCAAGGTGCTCGTATAATGAGTCTTCAAGATCCAACTAAAAAAATGAGTAAATCATCAGATAATGAAAATGGTTATATATTGTTAAAAGACGATGCGGCTACTATAAGAAGAAAGGTAAAAAGAGCAGTTACCGATTCTGTAGGAATAGTGGCTTATAATGATGACCAATTGGCTATAAAGAATCTTTTGACAATATTCTCTGTTATGACTGGAGAAAAAATAGAAGATATAGTGAAGCGCTATGAAGGAAAGGGTTATGGTGATTTTAAAGCAGATCTAGCAGAGGCAATAGTAGCTCATTTGCATCCGATACAGACTAAATTCAAAGAATTAATGGATGACAAAGCGTATTTGGAAGAAGTATATGCAGACGGTGCGGCAAAAGCATCGAAAATAGCGTATAAAACACTAAGTAAAGTTTATAAAAAAGTGGGTCTTGTTCCTAGAAAATTTTAGTTAGCAGTTGATATTTAGCATTTGATAGTTAGCAGTTGATATTTAGCATTTGATAGCTAGCAGTTAGTAGTTGATGCTTAGCAATTAGTAATTAGTATTTAGTATCTAATAATTAGCATTTAGCAGTTATTAGTTAGTAGTTGATGGTTAGTAACTGGGCAGGTAATTCACTTGTAGATTAGTTAATAGCTTTCGTTAACAATTATATTAACGTCACACAATAAAATATGCAAATATATTGATTTGAAAAATACTATTGACAAATTTGCAAATTCAGATATAATGATAAATAATTGAATGATTGAAAGTAGGCTATACCTACTTGATTAAAGGCTGAGAAAAAGAGGAGTAAATAAATATCCAATACAGAGAATAGAATCCACCGGCTGAGAGATTCTTAGAGGCAATGTTTGTTGAAGGTAGCTTTGGAGCTTTCAAACTGAAATAGCAGTAGGTTTGAACGGGGCAACTCGTTAAGATTTTGAGTGTCAAGCGTATGCTTGAAATAAAGGTGGTACCGCGGAATAAAGCTTTCGTCCTTTTGTTAGGATGAAAGCTTTTTTTATTGCTCAAAACTTTCAAATAGAGAGTGAAGGGATGTGACACTTTGAAAACTTTAGGAGTACTCTTAGCTTTAGTAGGCTTTTTGGTAGTCTTTGGTTCAGATTATTATGCAAGCAAGAAAGATATGGATATGAATTTGAGAATACGTATAAAAAGTATAGGTCTTGTAAGCGTAATGATTGGAGTGTATTTAGCTGTAGTAAAAGGTTAATATTTTAAGGAGGTAGTACAATGGCAAAAGAACTTTCGAAAACATATGATCCGAAAGATTTTGAGGACAGACTATACAAATTTTGGGAAGAAAGTGGATATTTTAAGGCAGACGTAAATAAGGAAAAAGAACCTTACACAATAATGATGCCGCCACCAAATGTAACGGGAAAGCTTCACATGGGACATGCTATAAACAACACTATTCAAGATGCTTTGATTAGATGGAAGAGAATGCAAGGATATGAAGCACTTTGGTTACCTGGAACTGATCATGCAAGTATTTCTACAGAGGCAAAAGTTGTTGAAAAAATTAAGAGCGAAGGCAAATCGAAAGAAATGCTTGGCAGAGATGGTTTCTTAGAAGAAGCTTGGGATTGGACAGAAAAATACGGTGGAAACATTAGAAAGCAATTGAGAACACTTGGTGTTTCTTGTGACTGGTCTAAGGACAGATTTACATTAGATGAAGGATTGAGCGAAGCTGTAGAAGAGGTATTTATCAGATTGAATGATAAAGGGCTAATCTACAGAGGAGACAGAATCGTTAACTGGTGTCCTAATTGTAAAACTGCTATTTCTGATGCAGAGGTTGACCATAGAGAAGAAGCAGGACATTTCTGGCATATAAAATATCCATACAAAGATGGAGATGGCTATGTAGTTATAGCTACTACTCGTCCAGAGACATTGCTTGGAGATACGGCAGTAGCTGTTCACCCTGATGATGAAAGATATACAGATTTAGTAGGTAAAAAACTTATATTACCACTAGTTGGAAGAGAAATACCTGTAGTAGCAGACACTTATGTTGATAAAGAGTTCGGTACAGGTTGTGTTAAGATAACACCAGCACATGACCCTAATGACTTCGAAGTAGGAAATCGTCATGACTTAGAGAGAATAAAAGTTATGAATGACGATGCTACTATCAATGAGCATGGTGGCAAATATGAAGGCATGGATAGATACGAAGCTAGAAAAGCAATGGTTGCTGATTTAGAAGCAGAGGGATTGTTGATAGAAATTGAAGATCACTCACATAATGTAGGACATTGTGAAAGATGTAAAACTACAGTTGAGCCTATTATTTCAAAGCAATGGTTTGTTAAAATGGAGCCATTAGCAAAACCAGCTATCGAAGCATACAAGAGTGGTGAATTAAAATTTGTTCCAGAGAGATTGGGAAAAGTTTACTTGAACTGGCTTGAAAATATCAGAGATTGGTGTATATCTCGTCAATTATGGTGGGGTCATAGACTTCCTGTTTACTATTGTGATGATTGTGGTGAAGTTATAATCAATAGAACTAAGCCAGAAACGTGTACGAAGTGTAATAGTACAAACTTAAGACAAGATCCAGATACATTAGACACTTGGTTCTCATCTGCACTTTGGCCATTTTCAACATTGGGTTGGCCAAATGAAACACCAGAACTTGATTACTTCTATCCTACAAACGTTTTAGTTACAGGATATGATATTGTATTCTTCTGGGTAGTTAGAATGGTATTTTCTGCATTAGAGCAGATGGATCAAATTCCATTTGAGCATGTATTCTTTACAGGTCTTGTAAGAGACTCGGAAGGAAGAAAGATGAGTAAATCGTTAGGAAACGGTATAGATCCACTTGACGTAATCGAAAAATACGGTGCTGATGCGCTTAGATTTACACTTGTAACAGGTAATTCACCAGGAAATGATATGAGATTCTATGAAGAAAGAGTAGAGGCTAATAGAAACTTTGCTAACAAACTTTGGAATGCATCTAGATTTGTACTCATGAATTTGGATGGAGATTTAATTTCAGAAGAGCAAGCTAGAGCTAATTTCCAACTAGAAGACAAGTGGATACTTTCTAGAATCAATACAGTTACGAAAGCTGTTACTGAGAATTTAGATAAATTTGAGATTGGTTTAGCAGCTCAAAGAATCTACGACTTTGCTTGGAATGAATACTGTGACTGGTACATCGAGATGGTTAAACCTCGTCTATATGGTGATGACAAAGATGCTAAAGCGACAGCTACATGGACATTGGTTACAGTTCTTAAGGATATATTGTCATTGTTACATCCACTTATGCCATATATCACAGAAGAAATTTGGCAACATATGCCAGATGTAGAAACAAGCTTAATTGTTTCAAATTGGCCAGAATTTAAAGAGTCATGGGATAATCAAGAAGTAGAGCAACACATGGAAGTTATAATGGAAGCTATAAAGAGTATAAGAAATATAAGAGCTGAAATGAACGTAATTCCATCTAAAAAAGCTAAAGTTATATTAGTTAGTGAAGAAGAATCTGTAAGAAATTATTTAGAGACAAATGCAGGATTTTTTGTTACACTAGCATCAGCTTCAGAAGTTGAAGTCAAATCTGATAAAACTGATATTCCGGAAGATGCTATGTCAGCAGTAGTAACTGGAGTTGAAATTTTCTTGCCACTTGATGAGTTAGTTGACTTTGAAAAAGAGTTAGATAGACTTGAAAAAGAGAAGAAAAAATTAGACGGCGAGCTTAAAAGAGTTAGAGGAAAACTTTCTAACCAAGGTTTTGTTGGAAAAGCTCCAGAAGCAGTTGTAGAAGCAGAAAAAGAAAAAGAGCGCAACTATGCTGAGATGATGGATAAAGTAGTAGAGAGATTAGAACAAATTAAAGCCAAAATGGCATAAAATAGACGAGTCCTGTTTTTCAGGACTCGTTTCGTTGTTATAGGGATTTGTTATCAAAGCTTATTATCAAAGTTAAGTTAAAAAGTTAAGCTGAAAAAAATTAAGTTAAATTAAAAACTTTTTATTTGCATGGAGAATTGATATAATAGAAGAAATGCTTTTGATTATAAGTGTTTTAGAGACAAAAGGAAGGGAGGAGGGAATACATGAATTATGAAGAGGCAATAGATTTTATACATAGTTCGTATAAATTTGGAAGTAAATTAGGACTTGATAATATAAGAGAACTATTAAAGCGATTGGGCAATCCTCAAAGTAAGCTTGATATAATTCACATAGCAGGGACTAATGGAAAGGGTTCAACGGCATCATTTGTCAATCAGATATTGATAGAAGCAGGTTATAAAGTCGGTCTTTTTACATCCCCATATCTAGAATATTTTAATGAGAGAATTAGAGTTGATAATATATTAATTGATGAAGATGATTTGATAAGAGGAGTATTAAAAATAAAAAATGCAATAGATAAAATGGTGGAAGATGGTCATAATCATCCTACAGAATTTGAAATAGTTACTGCTCTTGGCTTTTTGCATTTTTTAGATAAAAAAGTTGATATAGTAGTACTTGAAGTGGGCTTAGGTGGGCGATTTGATGCTACAAATGTAATAGAAGAGTCTATGGCATCTGTGATTACATCCATATCGAAAGACCACACACATATATTAGGAAATACTCTTGAAGAGATTGCTTTTGAAAAATCAGGTATTATAAAAGAAAATGGTCATGTATATGTATATCCTCAAAAAATACAGGCTGAAAAAGTTATAGAAAATATATCTGCTAAAAGAGGCGCTGTTTTTAAAACTTATGATATTTCTCAGGTGAAAAATATAAAATTTACTGAAAAGGGATCTGTTTTTGATATAGAAATTGAAGAGCTGATATACAAAAATCTTGAAATTAAAATGCTGGGACGTCATCAGGTGTACAACTCTACACTAGCAGTTATGATGTTAGATGATTTGAATAGAAGAGGTTTGGTCAATATTGAAGAAAAGCATTATCGATTGGGTCTTCTAAATACTAGGTGGAATGGACGTCTTGAAATTATAAGTGAAAATCCACTTATATTGATAGATGGGGCTCACAATGAAGATGGAGCTAGAGCGCTTAGTGAAGCCTTGAGTGAATATTATAAATCAAAGAAGAAAATACTATGTATTGGAGTTTTAAAGGATAAAGATTTGGATGTTATACTTGAATATGTACTGCCTCATTTTGATGAAGTTGTAGTTACTGAACCTTGTAATCCTAGGGCACTTGGTTTTAGAGAGCTAGAAGAAAAGATAAAGGAAAGAGGTAAAAGTGTTATAGCAATAAAAGAATTAGATGAAGCTATAGAAACAACTCTTAAGAAGAAAGAAGGCTATGATTTATTTGTATTTTCTGGTTCACTGTATTTAATTGGAGAAATAAGGAAATATATAGGAAAAAAATAGTTTTAAAAGAATTAAAATGATAAAATTGGGTAAACTATAAGTAATAGATTAGAAAAGGTGGTTGAAGGGATGAAAGTTTTAATTGCAGATGATGCTGCATTTATGAGAATGATGATAAGAAATATATTAGAGGAAAATGGCATTGAAGTTATTGGGGAGGCTTCAAATGGAAAAGAAGCAGTTGAAAGGTATAAGGAACTATCACCAGATTTGGTAACTATGGATATAACTATGCCTGTTAAGAATGGAATAGATGCTATAAAAGATATACGAGCATTTGATTCTAAAGCTAAGATTTTGGCATGTTCTGCTATGGGGCAAGAATCTATGGTTATAGAAGCTATAAAAGGAGGAGCGCAAGGGTTTATAGTTAAACCGTTTCAAGCGGATAAACTTATATTAGAACTAACTAAGTTGTATGAGAAGTAAAAATTGTATTTGGAAATGGTAATATAGGAACATAAAAAGAGCACACTGTAGAATTATTTTTTGGTGTGCTCTTTGCCAATTTTAAATTAAATTTGATCTTTGTTTTCTGTAAGCAATCTAAAAAGTTCTTTGTAGATATATTCTGGATTTGATTTCCAATTGTTGCATATATACTTGGCTTGCTCTTTAGATGGAACATTTAAAGACAAATTGAACAAAGTCAGGTCGTTTTCTATAACCTTTAAATTAACAATAAATTCAAAATCGTTCTTTTGATAATACTTGCCTATGACCTGCTTTTCTTTAATTTTTTCTTTCTTTGTTATCTCGTATTTTGAGTTGATGTCATCTACTATATGAGATGGAATTCTCTTGATAAAAAATCTTAGAGTTTCCTTTCCTATTGGAGTTAAAGCGTAATACTCATTTCCATCTTCAATTTTTATATCAATCATAGAGGCATCAATCATTTCGCCTAGATATTGTTGAACGAAAAAATAATTCATAAAATCACTTTCTAAAACAAATTGAGTAATTTCTGAGTTTGTAATTCTGAAATCTACTTTGTCAATAATATAGAGAAGTGTGAGTTTATGTCTTGCGATTTGATCAGATTCTTCGAAAAACATATAAAACCCCTTTCTTTCTTGGAAATATATGTATCTATAAAACTACTTTGCATTTCCAATCTAATACCTATAATTATACTGCATAAAAAAAATTTGTCAAAGTTAAGAATTATAAATTATAATTTATACATTTTTTTTATGGTATTGCAAGAAGTGTTAAAATATAATGTAATGAGAGAAAATATCTAGTAAATATAAATGGGAGTGGTAATATGAAAAAATTAGCAACATGGGCGAGCATCGTTTTGGTTGGCGCTCTAATGATGACTGGATGTAGTGCGAACGGAAATGAAAATGTTAAAGATGCAAATGCGGCAAATGAAAGTCAAGTAGCAGTAAATGAGAACAGTGAAAACGTAGAAGAAATGCCTGAAAAGGCAGAAGAAACTTCAAAAGAAATTTCATCGGAGACTAATGAAAAGTCAAATGTAGAAACAGCTGAAATAGAGAAGGAATTGAGTACGGAAGAGAAGATAGCAAACATAAATTTGTCCAAAAAGCCAAATGAATTGGGTAAAATTATGGTGCTTATGTATCACAATATTGGAGAAAAAGAAGATGTATGGGTTCGAACACCAGACAATTTCAGACAAGATTTAGAAAGATTATACAACGAAGGCTATAGACCTATAAGATTGAGTGATTATGTAAATAATGAAATTGATGTTGAAGCTGGTTATACACCTATAGTTATAACATTTGATGATGGAAATCAAAATAATTTTAACATAATTGGTGAAAAAGATGGCATACCGGAAATAGACCCAAATTGTGCGGTTGGAATCATGGACGCGTTTAATAAAGAACATCCAGATTTTAATGGAACTGCCGATTTCTTTCTTTTTGGAACTAATCCATTTGGACAGGAAGAATATGTTGAGTACAAGTTAAACTATCTTGTTGAAAATGGATACGATGTCGGGAATCATACAATGAGCCATGTAGATTTTAAAAGCTCTAAATATCAAAATGCAGAAGCTATACAAAAGGCATTAGCTGTTCAGGTGCAGAGATTAGAAAATGAGATTAAAGATGAAAGTTATAGAGTTAATACACTTGCACTTCCATATGGTCATAGACCAAAGACAGATGCGTTGCAAAAGTTTTTGGCTAAGGGAAGCTATGATGGAACAGAATATGAGAATGTGGCAGTATTAAATGTAGGCTGGGATCCGTATTATTCTCCAGTTGATAAAAGATTTGACCAAACTACAATTCATAGAATTAGAGCTGGAGTTATAGAAGTCGACAATGTTGGGATATTAGATTGGTTAGAGTCGTTTGAAAAGCACCCAACTAGAAAATATATAAGTGATGGAGAAAAAGATATAATAACAATTCCAGCTAGATTAAAAGAACAATTAGATGAAAGTAAAATAAATGGAAAGGCTGTAAACGTTTATGATGAAAACTAGCAGATTTATAATTGCGCTATTTTGCTCAGTGGTTTTGATTTTGTCAATGTCACCTTCTTCATTAGCAACTGAAGAAGGTGTGATAGTAGACTCAGAGCAAGATGGATTTGTAGATGAAATAGAAGTCGGTGATGACTATTTTGTTGATTATGATATAGAGCATGCTCGGGGCAAGGTCATAAAAATAGTTGATGAAGATGTAGAGTATGTAGAAGCTATGGGAAACTCTAAAATTACTACTCAATATATAAAAGTTGAGATAGATAGAGGAAGATTTAAAGGTCAATCACTACTTGTTAACAATATAGTAGATGAAACATATCTTTACAATATAATTGTCTCAGAAGGACAAGATGTAATGGTTGATATTGAAATTACAAAAGATGGTGAGTTTATAAAGGGATATATAACTGAAATAGCTAGGGATAAGTACATCTATTACCTTATAGGCGCTTTTATTTTGGTACTCGTTGGAATCGGTGGAATGAAGGGTTTTAAGACTCTTTTAACACTTAGTTTTACTGTCTTTTGTATACTTAAGATATTTCTACCAAGAGTATTAGCTGGGGAAAATCCTATAATGTTGTCTATAGCATTATCCATAATAGTGACACTAGTTACTATATTTGTTGTGAGTGGTTTTAATAAGAAATCATTAGCCGCTATAATTGGAACAATAGGAGGAGTTTTATTAGCAGGGCTTATAACATTGATTGTTGGAGTTGCTGGTAATTTGACTGGTCTTGGAAATGACGAAGCTCAAATGTTAATGGTTATACCACAGGCAACTAAGTTTAACTTCCAAGGGCTTTTATTTGCAGGAATTATATTAGGAGCACTTGGAGCTGTTATGGATGTGTGTATGTCAATAGCGTCGTCAATGACAGAGATAAGAGATGCAGACCCGTCAATTTCATATGTAAGATTATTTAAATCAGCAATGAATGTTGGAAAAGATATGATGGGAACTATGTCGAATACATTGATATTGGCTTATACGGGAAGTAGTATGTATATGATGCTATTGTTTATGGCTCATGAGATATCTTGGGAAAGTATTTCAAATAAAGACTTGATAGTATCGGAAGTACTTAGAGCATTAGCGGGAAGTATAGGTCTTATACTTTCAATACCAGTTACTGCACTAGCGTTTATTATTTTGCATAAAAAAGCCGAACAGAAAAAAGAAACATCTGATGAGGTAGGTGAAATGAGTGATGAAGCTTCCAATTAATTTTACCTTGATAGGAATAGTCATGATGATGGTTGTTCTTGTAAGTATGCAATTCACACTAAATAAAATATTAGTAGAATTGAAAAAAATTAGCAGACAATTAAAAGAAAGGCCCTAGATAATTGACATAAAGCGCGGATTGTTTTACAATGACAATTAAGTGAAGAATTTTGAAAGGGGCATTCCTATGGAAAATAAGAAAAGAAAAGTTGTATTTTCTGCAGAAGAGATACAAAATGTAGTTGATGGATTGGGAAAAAAATTGGACCAAGATTATGCAGGAGAAAAAATATTAGTTGTTTCTCTTTTGAAAGGTAGTTTTGTATTTACAGCAGATTTGGTTCGTGCGATGGAAGTGCCAACACAAATTGAGTTTATGACGACATCAAGCTATGGTCACGGTGAAGAATCAAGTGGACAAGTTAAGATAGTAAATGACTTAGATGTGGATTTAACTGATCGCCACGTACTTATTGTAGATGACATAATGGATTCAGGTCTTACTATGAAAGTTATAAAAGAGCATTTAGAGTCTAAAGGCCCTAAATCTGTAAAGACTTGTGTATTATTAGACAAGCCTGAGAGAAGAGTTGTTGAAATCGAGCCAGATTATGCAGGATTTGTTATTCCTGATTTATTTATAGTTGGATATGGACTAAATTATGGTGACTATTTTAGAAATATTCCATACATTTTTTCATTCGTAGATTAAAAATAGAAAAAATGATTTTAGACCGAGGAGATTTTTCTCCTCGGTTTTAGATTGAAAAGAGAGGTGTAAAGATGTACGATCAATTTGCTGAAGTATACGATCGTCTGATGGAAGAAGTACCATATGATAAATGGTTTGACTACATAGAAAGTATATTTGAGAAGGAAAACCTAAAGCCAAAGAAAGTTTTAGAGATGGCTTGTGGGTCGGGAAACTTGACACAGTATTTTTGTAAGAAGCGCTATGATACTACTGCATTTGATTTATCAGAAGATATGCTTTTGCTTGCAAGAGAAAAAATTGGCAGATGCCCAAATTTGAAACTTTCACATCAAAATATGATAGATTTTAAATACAGGCAAAAGTTTGATTCTATAATTGCTGTTTGTGATAGTATAAACTATATAGTTGAAGAAGAAGATCTTTTAAAAACGTTTGAAAATGTTTATAATCATCTTGAAGAGGATGGAATTTTTATATTCGATGTAAATACGCCCTATAAATTAGAGCATATATTAGGCAAAAATAAGTTCATAAGTGAAGAAGAGGATTGCTTTTTAGTTTGGGAAAATAACTATGAAGCACCTATTTGCAAATTTATTTTAAATATATTCATGGAAGTAGAAGAAGGTCTCTATGAGAGATATGAAGAGGAACATCTTGAAAGAGCTTATGAAATAGAATATTTGAAAGAAAAACTTAGTGAAGCTGGGTTTGGTAAAATAGACGTCTATGAAGCTTTTGAAATGGAATTTGATGATTCTAAAAAGATAGAGAGAGTAAATTTTGTAGTTAGAAAATAGGATAGGAGATGAGTAAAATAGAAAATTATGTAATTCGTGGAGTAGATAAAAATAGAAGTTTTAGAGTTTTTATAGCAAAAACTACAGAAATGGTGGAAAAGGCTAGAATTACCCATAACCTTACACCGGTTGCTACTGCAGCACTTGGAAGAAGTATTACTGCTGGGGCAATAATGGGAGTTATGCAAAAAAATGAAAAAGATGAAGTTTCCATGATAATAAAGGGAGACGGTCCATTAGGTGAAGTCGCAGTTGTAGCCAAAAAAAATGGTAATGTAAAGGGGTATGTTGGAAACCCTAATATTCCAGTTGAGATAAATGAGCAAGGAAAGTTAGACGTAGGCGGGGCTGTTGGTAAAGGAAAACTTACAGTCATAAGAGATTATGGACTTAAAGAACCTTACGTAGGTCAAGCTGATTTAATTAGTGGAGAGATAGCGGAGGATTTGAGTAATTATTATGTAGTATCTGAGCAGCAACCGTCGGCAGTAGCTTTAGGAGTACTAGTTGAAAAAGATTTATCTGTAAAAGCAGCAGGTGGAATGATAATACAAGTACTTCCGAATATTTCAGAGGATGATTTAGGATTACTTGAACACAAACTACAGGTTATGACACCTATGTCAGCACTTATAGACGAGGGATATTCTCCAGAAGAAATACTTGAGGGCCTTTTTGAAGATATGGGAATTGAACTTTTAGAGAAACAGGAAATTAACTATATTTGTGACTGTGATAAAGAACGAATAGAGCGAGCTCTTATAAGTGTCGGTAAGGCAGAGATTAAAGATATGATTGAAAAAGATCATGGAGCAGAGCTTACATGCCATTTCTGTAATACAAAATATGTATTTTCAGAGTCTGATTTGGCAAAACTCATAGAAAAAGCTGAAAAATAGAGAAAATATGCGGAAATCTCTTGACACAATTGGAATAAGTTGGTATACTAATATCGTTGTCAGAAGAGATGACGCTTTTGCCCAGATAGCTCAGTCGGTAGAGCAGGGGACTGAAAATCCCCGTGTCGGTGGTTCGATTCCGCCTCTGGGCACCAGATTAGACTTCCAGCTTGGAAGTCTTTTTTTTATATATTAAAAAGAACTCGGAGTGGTTGATATGGAATTAGCTATCGTAGACGGAAGAATGCCAGATAGTATGATTGCTAACTTAAAAGCGTGTGGTTTTGCAGTAGAAAAAACTATAGAACATTCAAAATTAGCAAAACCAGTTGCATATCATCCAGATATGCAGATGTGTAGAATTGATAAGCATACAATAGTTATTTGCCCAGAACTTTTTAATCATTATATCAATAAATTGGAAAAATATGATTTGAATCTTATCTGTGGTAAATCAAAATTAGAACATAAATATCCTTTAGATATAGCCTATAATTGTGCTGTCATGAGGAATAAAGCATTTCACAGAGCTAACTTTACTGATGAAATAATAAAACGAGAGTTATGTAAAAATAATATAGAACTTGTAAATATCAATCAGGGTTACGGCAAGTGTTCCATGGCAATAATCCCAGATGGTAGCTGTATTTGTGGAGATGTTGGAGTTGGCAATGTGCTTAGAAAAGAAAAGATTGACTATTTGGAAATAAATCCAAATAGTATAATACTAAATGGATATGATCATGGATTTATAGGAGGCTCTAGTAGCCAAGGAAGTGACAAACTTTACATTACTGGTTCACTTGAGTATCATGATTTTGAAAAGAGTGTAAGAGAATGGATTGAAGCTAAGGGAATAGAATTAATAGAACTTAGTGATGATATTATAGTGGATTACGGAACTATATTGATTATGGGAGAATGATATGAACTTATTAGTTATAGATAAAAAAAATTGGATAAATGATACAACGATTAGAGTAGAGGGTAGACAATATAAGCATATGTTAGAAGTGCACAAGGTGGAATTAGGAGATTCTATCAGAGTAGGCGAACTAAATGGGAAAATAGGAGAGGGAATACTCGTTAGAATGGATGAAGAGTCTGCCGATATAGAGGTCGAGTTGAACCGAGAACCGCCGAATAAATTGCCAATAAAACTTATACTAGCTATGCCTAGACCTAAAGCAATGAAAAGGCTTATAGAAGATTGCACTACGCTTGGAATAGGGGAAATACATCTGATAAAAACCTGGAAAGTTGAGAAAAGCTATTGGTCTACACCTTGGCTAAGTGATGAAAAACTTAAGGAACAGATGTTATTAGGGTTAGAACAGGGTTGTGATACTATACTGCCTAAAGTAAGTATTCACAAGTATTTCAAACCATTTGTAGAAGATGAATTGCCTAGTATCATTGAAGGTACTGAGGCGATAGTAGCTCATCCGAGGATCGATAATAAAAACAGCTTAAGTGATTTTGAAGAAAAAGCAATTACTATAGCCATAGGTCCAGAAGGTGGTTTTACAGATTATGAAATAGATTGTCTAGAAAAGATAGGGTTTAAGGCCGTTAATTTGGGGAATAGAATACTTAGGGTGGAGACTGCTATAAAAGTCGCCATAGGTAGATTATATTATTAGAAATATTTTGCTACCGAGAATATTTATTATTATAAATATTTTGTTGACGAGAATATTTATTATTAAAAACATTTTAGACTTGACAAAAAAAATATAACTAAATATAATAAAACAAAAGATAAAAGCTGTGAAGGGACGAGTAAACTAAAAAAGGCTTCTAGAGAGGAATGACTAGGCTGGAATCATTCTAAGTACTGTTTGGTTGAATACTAACCCTGAGCTGAGTTCGAAAGCCTTGATTATATAAGGTGTAAGAATGTCCGTTGATTACGTTATAATCGTGAGCTGAAGAAAGACAATGTTTTTCTTAAGTAGGGTGGTACCGCGCGATAACTCTCGTCCCTAGCAGGATGTAGAGTTTTTTTATTTGTAAAAAAAGTGTGGAATTGATGAATACAGAGCTTGCAAAAGATAATATATGATGAAATAAAGGAGGAAGAGCAAATGGCAATGATTAATATTAAATTACCTGATGGATCAATTAAAGAGGTAGAAAAAGAAACGAGCGTATTGGATTTTGCTCGTGGAATAAGCGAAGGGCTTGCTAGAGTTGTTGTTGGAGCTAAATTCAATGGACAGCTTGTTGATTTGAAATCCAAATTAGAAGAAGATGGTGAAATTGAGCTGCTTAAAGCAGATTGTGCAGATGGAAAACATTTTTTCTGGCATACAAGTGCACATATGTTGGCTCAGGCTATTAAAAGACTATATCCAGATGCAAAATTGGCTATAGGACCTGCAATAAAAGATGGATTTTACTATGATATCGATGTTGAGCATAGATTTGTTCAAGAAGATTTAGAGAAAATAGAAAAAGAAATGAAAAAAATTGCAAAAGAAAACATAGAAATTGAGAGATTTGAATTGTCAAGAGAAGAAGCTCTTAAATTTGTAGCAGATCAAGGAGAAGATTACAAGGTAGAACTTATAACTGATTTACCAGAAGATTCTATAATATCTTTCTACAGACAGGGAGATTTTACAGACCTATGTGCAGGTCCTCACTTGTCTTCTACAAAGAAAGTTAAGGCTATTAAACTTACTAGTATAGCAGGAGCATACTGGAGAGGCGACGAAAAAAATAAAATGCTTCAAAGAATTTACGGTATCTCTTTTGAGAAAAACAAAGAATTAGAAGCTTACTTAGAGAGAATAGAAGAAGCTAAGAAGAGAGATCATAGAAAATTAGGACCAGCACTTGGTATATTCTCATTACCAGAAGAAGGCCCAGGTTTCCCTATATTCTTACCAAGAGGAATGGATCTTAAAAACGAATTATTAGCATACTGGAGACAGGTTCATAGAAAAGCGGGATACGTTGAAATAGAAACTCCAATCATATTGAATAGAAAACTTTGGGAGACATCAGGTCACTGGTATCACTACAAAGAGAACATGTATACTGTTCAAATTGATGAAGAGGATTTTGCGATCAAACCAATGAACTGTCCAGGTGGAATGCTTGCATACAAGACAGAGATGCACTCATATAGAGATTTCCCTATGAGAGTTGGAGAGCTTGGTAGAGTTCACAGACATGAATTTTCTGGAGCACTACATGGACTTATGAGAGTAAGAGCCTTTACTCAAGATGATGCTCATATATTCATGCTTCCAGAACAAATCAAAGATGAAATCAAAGGTGTTGCACAGCTTATTGATGAAGTTTACAAGACATTTGGATTTAAGTATCATTTAGAACTTTCAACTCGTCCAGAGAAATCATTGGGATCAGATGAAGATTGGGAATTAGCAGAGGATGGATTAAGAGGAGCGCTAGAGGAACTTGGTGTTGACTTCGTAGTTAACGAAGGTGATGGAGCATTCTATGGTCCTAAGATAGATTTCCACTTAGAAGATGCTATTGGAAGAACATGGCAATGCGGAACAATTCAATTAGATATGCAATTGCCACAAAGATTTGATTTAACTTATATCGGTAAAGATGGTGAAAAACATAGACCTATTATGATTCACCGTGTTGCATTTGGTAGTATTGAAAGATTTATGGGTATATTAATTGAGCACTATGCTGGTAAGTTCCCAACATGGTTAGCTCCAGTTCAAGCGAAAATTTTACCTATTTCTGATAAATTCATAGGATACGCTAAAGAGATTAAGGATAAATTATTTGATTTAGGCATAAGAGTAGAATTAGACGATAGAGCAGAAAAAATAGGTTATAAAATAAGAGAAGCTCAATTAGAAAAAGTTCCATATATGTTAGTTATTGGCGAGAAAGAAGCAGAAGCTAATGCTGTTGCAGTTAGATCTAGAGATAAGGGTGACTTAGGAAGCTCGACTTTAGATGAGTTTGTAGAAAAAATTAGTAAAGAAATTAGAGAAAAACAAAATTCACTTTAGAAATAGAAAAGGGGCGAATAGCCCCTTGATCCTTGATGCTATATGAGGAGGAGTAGTTTATGGCAAAACTTTATATTACACGTCATGGGCAAACGCAGTGGAATGAAGAGCGCAGATTGCAAGGTAGTAAGAATTCTGCACTTACAAAGCTAGGTTTACAGCAAGCTATGTGGCTTAGTACGGCACTTATAGATGTTGAGTTTGATGCAATATATGCAAGTCCGCTTGAAAGAGCACAAACTACAGCTGAAATACTAAGGGCTGATAGGAAGATAGAAATTCAAACTATAGATGATTTGAGAGAATGTAATTTTGGAATTTGGGAAGGCTGGAGAATAGATGAAATAGATGAGAAATTCCCTGAGGAATCTCATAATTTTTGGAATCAACCAGAACTGTATAAACCGATAGATGGAGAAACATTTGAATCAGTAGAGGAAAGAGTTCTTGCCACTATCAAAAAAATTGGTGAAGAAAAAGAAGGCAATATTTTGATCGTAGCTCATGGAATAGTAGTGAAAGTTTTGATGAACTATTTTATGAAATTGGGGATTGAAACATTGTGGGAAAACTTTGTGAAACCAACAAGTCTGAGCATTGTAGATTTTAAAAGTTTGGATGATTACGATGTGAGATTGTATGGAGATACATCACATTATAAAAAAGAGCTTGACAAATAGAATTGAGTAGAGTATACTTATCAAGTAAAGCAAGTAGAAGTTATCCGCTTCTCACCTTATGGCAAGGCTAATGAGGTTAATATTAAAGTTTGAACGAAGATTTGATTAGACTTTTGGCGGATGGCTGTGCAGTTTTAGCTATCCGCTTTTTATATACAAGTTACCATTAGCTAGGACTAATAGGAGGTGTTTTTTATTAAGGAACTTCAAATTAATGAACAAATTAGAGACAGAGAAGTAAGATTAATTGACGACGAGGGCAATCAGTTAGGAGTAGTACCTGGAAAGGAAGCTCAGAGACTTGCCAATGAAAAGAAATTGGATTTGGTTAAGGTATCACCAAATGCTAAACCACCGGTATGCAAGATTTTAGATTACGGAAAGTACAAATACGATTTAGCGAAGAAAGAAAAAGAAGCTAAGAAAAAGCAAAAAACAGTAAATGTAAAAGAGATCCGTATGACACCAAGAACTGATAATCATGATATCGAGGTCAAGGCCAACAACGCGAGCAAATTCTTATCTAAAGGTGATAAGGTAAAAGTGACCGTTAGATTTAGAGGACGCGAGATGGGTCATACTGATATTGGCTTTGATGTTTTAAATAAATTTGCCGAGAGGGTTTCGGAAATCAGCGATGTTGAGAAGAAAGCAAAACTTGAAGGCAGAAATATGACTATGGTGTTAACACCAAAGAAATCATAATTGAGAGGAGGACTTATTCATGGCTAAGAATAAAATGAAGACTCATAGAGGTGCAGCAAAAAGATTCAAAAAGACTGGTACAGGTAAATTAAAAAGAAGAAGTAACTATACAAGTCACATTTTGACTAAAAAATCACCTAAGAGAAAAAGAAATCTTAGAAAAGCTAAGATTGTTAGCGATAGCGATATGAAGAGAATAGCTCAATTATTACCATACTAGAGAGAATTTTAAAGAGGAGGCTGAGTTCAGATGGCAAGAGTTAAAAAGGCATTAAACGCAAAGAAAAAACATAAAAAGATCTTAAAACTTGCTAAAGGTTACTATGGCGCGAAGAGCAAAAACTTCAAACCAGCTAACCAAGCAGTTATGAAATCGTTAAAATATGCTTACACAGGACGTAAGTTAAAGAAAAGAGATTTTAGAAAATTATGGATCGCTAGAATCAATGCAGCAGCTAGAATCAATGGTTTAAGCTACAGCAGATTCATCAACGGTTTGAAAAAAGCTAACGTTGAGATCAACAGAAAAGTATTGTCTGAAATGGCAATCTATGATCCACAAGGCTTCAGCGCATTAGTTGAATTAGCTAAAAACCAATTATAATTGGAATTTTAAAGGGCCTAGGCCCTTTTTTATTTAGAAGATATTTTGTCAAACTTTGAAAACTTATGAAAAAGTGATATAATGAAAAAATGAATTGAGAATTGCTAAAAATTGACGTGAAAAATCACTATAGATAATAGATGATTTTGAAGTAAGGGGATGTTTAAAATCGACATTAAATCGAGTATAGAGCAATTAAAATTAGAACCTGCACAGGTGTTGGTTTTAGGTTTTGCTATTTTGATTATGATTGGAGCAACACTTTTAAACTTGCCTATAGCATCTATGGACGGTAAAAGTATAGGATTTATTGATGCTTTGTTTACATCCGCATCAGCGGTATGTGTTACTGGGCTCTCAGTTGTAAATACAGCTGCGCATTGGACATTATTTGGCAAGTTTGTCTTACTTGTACTTATACAAATTGGTGGCTTAGGATTTATGACTATGGCGACATTAGTTGCATTATTATTGGGAAGAAGAATTACTTTAAAAGAAAGACTTATAATGCAAGAAGAATTAAACCAATTTACGATGCAAGGACTTGTTAAACTTACAAAGTATGTTATATTATCAACTTTTTTTGTGGAGCTTATGGGAGCTATTGGATTAGCATTTACTTTTGTACCTCATTACAATGACCCTGTAAAGGGAATCTGGTATGCTGTTTTTCATTCTATTTCAGCATTTTGTAATGCTGGATTTGATTTGACTGGAAGCAGTATGGTTGAATTCGTAGGAGACCCGATAGTAAATATAGTTATGAGTTTACTTGTAATATTTGGTGGCCTTGGCTATTCGGTTTATATTAATGTTACGGATAGAATACTTCACAAAGGCGCAAGAAGAAAGTTCTCATTACATACAAAAATGGTATTGGTTATAACGGGAGCATTGCTTCTTTTGGGATTCGTATTGATTTTTATATTTGAATACAATAATACAGCTACATTTGGTTCATTGAATTTTGGTGAAAAGCTTTTTGCCGCATTTTTCCAATCAATGGCACCTAGAACTGCTGGTTTTAATAGTATAGATATGGCTGGAATAACAAATGCATCGGCATTTATTATAATAGTACTTATGTTTATAGGTGGATCACCAGGGTCAACAGCGGGTGGAATAAAAACAACGACCGTTGGAGCTCTAATTTATGCTATGATATCTGTTGTTCGTGGTAAAACGGATATAGAAGCATTTAAGAAAAGATTACCTAGTGAGATAGTACTTAGATCAATGACGGTAGTTGGTATAGCTATGGGAATTGTAAGTGTTGTTACTATGGCACTTTCAATTACAGAATCAGCTAGTTTTTTAGATATATTTTTTGAATCTGTATCTGCATTTGCGACTGTAGGACTCAGTAGAGGGCTTACACCTAATCTCACTGTAGTCGGAAGACTTATAATTACATTGACTATGTTTGTTGGAAGATTAGGACCACTAACTATGGCATTTGCATTTGCTCAGAGACAAAAGAAAAACAAAGGACAGTTTAGATATCCAGAAGAACGCATTATAGTAGGTTAGGAGGAAGACAGATGAGACAATTTGTCGTAGTAGGATGTGGAAGATTTGGTACGAGTTTGGCACAGACACTTTATGGATTAGGGTATGATGTCATGGCTATAGATAGTAGTGAAGAGAGAATTCAAGATTTAGCGAGTAGCGTTACTCATGCAGTTCAAGCAGATGCCTTAGATGAAAATACTCTTAGAACACTTGGAATAAGCAATTTTGATGTTGCAGTTATAACAATTGGTTCTAATATGCAGGCATCTATAATGGCTACACTTATAGCTAAAGAATTGGGTGTAAAGTTAGTTATAGCAAAAGCACAAAATGAGGTTCATGCAAAAGTTCTTCAAAAAATCGGTGCTGATAAAGTTGTATTTCCAGAGCGAGATATGGGAGCTAGGGTTGCACACAACTTAGTTTCATCAAATATATTAGACTATATAGAATTTGCTCCAGACTATAGTATAGTGGAAATTGTCGTTCCAGAGGAGTGGAGAGATAAGACACTTAGAGAGCTTAAATTGCCAGTTAGTCATGGTATAAATGTCATAGCAATAAAGCAAGGCGAGGAGCTGAATATATCTCCATATGCTGACGAAAAAATTAAGGCAGATGATATATTAATTGTTATAGGTAATAATAAGGATTTACAAAAATTGGAGAAAAATGATTAATGTTGATTGAAAGTAAGCAAAATAAACAATATAAAGAAGCATTAGCACTCAAAACTAGTCGTGGAAGAAAAAAAGCCAATTCGTATTATATTGAGGGAATAAAATTAGTAGAAGAAGCGCTTAGAAACCCAGATGATATAATAAAGGTGTTTTATCAAACTGGTTTTGGAATGAAAAGCGAAGAGAGAGCACTACTTGAGAAACTTGAGGATAACAAAATAATTAGATTTGAGCTTCCAAAACCTCTATTTAAGGAGATTTCTGACACTGAGCAAACCCAAGGAATTCTAGCTGTATTGAATCAAAAATGGTCATGTTTAGATGATTTTATGAAACTAGATAGAGAAAAATCAACATTGCTATTACTTGATAGGGTTCAGGATCCTGGAAATATCGGGACGATAATAAGAACGGCAGAAGCATTGAAAGTAGATGGGATAATATTTAGAATAGGAAGTGCAGATCCATTCAATCCAAAAGTTGTAAGATCTACTATGGGCTCTATACTTAGAATGCCTTTGTTTAAATCAGAAGATATATTTGTAGATTTGGAAAATATAAAAAAATCAGGATATAGAGTTTTTGCAACAAATTTGGAAGCATCAGAGTACTTGCATGAAACCGAATTTGATTCTAAAAATATATTGATTATAGGAAATGAAGCTAATGGAGTTGATGATGAATTATTTAATTTATCAGATAAACTATTAAAAATAAAAATGCTAGGGGCAGCAGAATCCCTTAATGCAGCGATTGCTACAGGTATAATACTGCATGAAATTCAGACTAAAGTATACTTGCCAAACTAGAAAAAGGATGATATAATTAGTCCTAAATTGAAAGAATCACTAAAATTAAATAGTTTATAGACTAAAGTAAAAGTATAGATAGAGAGAGTAGGTATAGTGAACTTAAAGAGAGAGAACTTCAAGGCTGTAAGAGTTCTTAAGTATAACTATTGCTGAAGTTCACTCTTGAACTGCAGACCTGAAATAGTATTAGGGTTTTGCCGGACTACGGTTCGTTAACAATTTGAGAGCCTCGTAAGAGTGAATCAGGGTGGTACCGCGGAATAACTTCGTCCCTTTTTGGAGACGGAGTTTTTTTATTGCAATTATTTATGGTGTTCACAATCAATTTTAAATTCAATCAGCTGTAAAGGCTAGATTTTAAGTAAGGGAAAGGAGTGGCTTTGTATGAAGGAAAAATTAAATCAAATACAGGCAAAGGCATTAGAAGCATTGGATCAAGTAGCAGATTTAGGTAATCTAGATAATCTAAGAGTCCAATATTTAGGTAAAAAAGGTGAGCTTACACAGATACTAAAGGGTATGAAAGACCTTTCAAAAGAAGAGCGCCCAGTTATTGGAGAAATGGCAAACCAAGTTAGATCTGCTATAGAAAACAAAATAGAAGATTTAAAAGTAAATATGAAAGAAAAGGCATTAACAGCTAAATTAGAAAAAGAAAAAATAGACGTTACTATGCCAGCTAAAGCTACAATGACAGGACATAGACATCCTCTAGTTCAAACGATAGAAGAACTTGAAAATATATTTAGAAATATGGGATTTGATGTAGTTGACGGCCCAGAAGTCGAGACTGTCGCAAATAACTTTGACGCATTAAACGCTCCAGAGAACCATCCATCTAGAGATATGACTGATACATTCTATATAGGGGACAATATACTACTTAGAACTCAAACATCTCCAGTACAAATCAGAGCTATGCGTCAGATGCAACCACCAATTAAAATAGTATCAGCGGGTAGAACATTTAGATTCGATGATGTTGATGATACTCACTCTCCTATGTTCCATCAAATGGAATGTCTTGTTGTTGGGGAAGGTATTACAATGGCAAATCTAAAAGATACGATAGATAGATTTATAAAGGAACTATTTGGAGAAGAACTTCCGACTAGATTTAGACCTCATTACTTCCCATTTACAGAGCCTAGTGCAGAAGTTGACGTTGTTTGTCAGGCATGTAAAGGAGATGGATGCTCGGAGTGTCACGGTACAGGATGGAGTATGGAACTTCTAGGTTGCGGAATGGTACACCCAGAAGTGCTTAGAAATTGTGGAATTGACCCAGAAAAATACACTGGATTTGCATTCGGCTGTGGAATCGATAGAATTACAATGGTTAAGCATGGCATAAAAGATATTCGATTATTATTCGATAACGATATGAGATTTTTAAATCAATTCTAGAGAGGGAGGAAGAATATGTTATTACCAATTCAATGGCTTAAAGAATATGTTCAAATAGAAAATGAAACAAAGGAAATATCAGACAGATTGACTTTAACTGGTTCTCATGTCGATGCTATTATTCCTTTAGAAAAAGAATTTACAAAGGTGGTAATAGGCCACATTCAGAGTATAGAAAAACATCCTGATGCAGACAAATTAGTTGTGACACAGGTAGATGTAGGGGAAGAAGAACTTCTACAGATAGTAACAGGAGCTAACAATATAAGTGTTGGAGATTACGTTCCAATTTCATTGGTAGGAGCTAGATTACCAGGTGGAGTTAAAATCAAAAAAGGTAAATTAAGAGGTGTACCATCTAATGGAATGATGTGTTCTACACAAGAACTTGGAATAGATGATTCAGTAACTCCAAAGGGAAGTAAAGATGGTATCTGGATATTACATGAAGGATTGACTCCAGGGATGGACGTCAAGGAAGCACTAGAGCTTAGAGGAGAAGTCTTAGATATTGAGATAACACCTAACCGTCCAGATTGCTTAAGTATAATTGGTATGGCAAGAGAGACTGCAGCAACATTTAGAACTCCAGTGAAATTACCAGAGATAAAAATTGAAAACGAAGTCGATGATATAAAAGACTATATGGACTCTATTGAAATCAAAGACGAGAATCTTTGCAATAGATATTATGGTAGAGTTATAAAAGATGTAAAAATTGAAGCATCCCCATACTGGATGCAAAAAAGACTTATGGATGTTGGAATTAGACCTATAAACAATATAGTTGATGTAACAAATTATGTAATGATGGAAATGGGTCAGCCGCTTCATGCATTTGATTATGATAAACTTGCGGGAAAACAGATAATCGTAAAAAGAGCTCAAGATGGTCAAGTATTTACTACATTAGACGATGAAGAGAGAAAACTTACAAACGATATGCTAATGATTTGCGATGCAGAAAATGAAGTTGCTATTGCTGGAGTTATGGGTGGCGGAAATAGTGAAGTGTCAGACGATACAAAAACTATATTCTTAGAAGCTGCTAATTTCAATGGAAGAAACATTCGTCTTACGGCAAAAGCACTTGGAATGAGAACTGATGCATCTGCTAAGTTCGAAAAAGATTTAGATCCAGGAATGGTTGACAAGGCTTGTGATAGAGCATGTCAGTTGATAGAAGAAATTGGAGCAGGAACGATTGTAAAGGGTCAAATTGACACTTATCCAGTTAAGAGAACTGCTTGGGAAGTAAGTGTTAGACCTGAGCGAGTTGAAAAACTTTTAGGAACAACTATTGCGGTAGATGATATGGTAGAAATACTAAATTACCTTCAAATTGAATCTAGAATTCAAGATGGAGTTATCGTTTCAACTATACCTACTTATAGAAATGATATCAAGATTGAAGCAGATTTGATTGAAGAAATCGGTAGAATTAATGGATTTGATGGAATCGAGCCTAAACCTTTCTTAGGCCCACTTACTAAGGGTGAGAAATCAGATTCAAGAAAAATAGAAGACTTAATAAAAGAAGTACTTCATGGTCAGGGATTAAATGAGATAACAACATATTCATTTATAAGTCCGAAAGCATATGACAAAATAGAATTGCCTGAAGATAGCATAAAGAGAAAAGTAGTAAAAATTCTAAACCCACTTGGAGAAGACTTCAGTGTGATGAGAACGACTCTTATGCCTAACATGCTTGAAGTATTATCTAAAAACTATAAACATGGTGTAGATAAAGCGTGGGCTTATGAGCTTGGAAATAGTTTTATACCTACTAATGAAGAATTGCTTACACTTCCTCATGAAATAAAATCTTTATGTTTTGGACTTTATGGAAATGATGTAGATTTCTTTAAAATGAAAGACATGGTGGAAAAAATATTAGTGAGATTGGGTATAGATGGATGCGAGTATTCTGCTGAAAAATTAAATACTGCATTCCACCCAGGTAGAACAGCTAATTTAACTAGAAACAATCAGTTATTAGGAACACTTGGAGAAGTTCATCCTAAGGTATTAGAAAACTATGGTATCAAAGAAAGAGTTTATGTTGCAGAAATTAATGTAGAATTATTAGTATCACTTACTACACTGACTAGAACGTATAAAGCACTTCCTAAATATCCAGCAATTACTAGAGATATAGCTCTTGTAGTTGAGAGAGATTTACCAGTAGGAGAAATAGAGAAGGTAATAAAAGGCGTAGGTGGTCAATTAGTTGAGAATGTTTCACTATTTGATATATATACTGGTGAGCAAATTGATGCTGACAAAAAGAGTGTAGCTTATTCAATACATTATCGTTCTTATGAAAAAACATTACAAGATGATGATATAAAAGAAACACACGATGGAATACTGACAGCACTAGAAGAAAAGCTTTCAGCTACACTTAGAAAATAACAATTATACTATATGCAAATTAAACTGCTAGACTATTTAAGTTCTAGCAGTTTTTTTATCAAAATTATTTCGAGAAAACACGCTCCTTTATTTATATAGGTTTAGTGGGGGCATGTAACACTAGCTATTATACAATTGTTCTATTGAATAATTGCTACAATATAGATATAATGGTTATATAATGAGAAAAAAGGAGCGATTTTATGAGTGAACGCCATAAAGTAATCGTCAAAATAAACGGAAGAGATTATACAATCGTAGGAGAAGAACCGGAAAGCTATATTCAGGGAATAGGCAAGCATATTGATGAGCTAGTTTCAGAGATTATGAAAAATAATTCAAAGCTTAGCGACAGTATGGCTGCAGTTTTAGCTGCGTTTACATTAGCTGATGATTTGAATAAAGAGAGACGTGAAAATCATAAACTTGAGAAAGAACTAGACGATTTTAAAAAACGCTGGGAAGAAGTAGATAGACATGAGGATGTTTTTGAAAAATTAAAAGAAAAACAGAAACAATTAATAGAAGATAAACACAAGCTAGAATTGACTATAGCTGAGCAGAAGAAGACTATGGAAGTACAAATAAATGAGATGAAAACACATGACAACAAAAAAGCAAAAATTGAAGAAGAATTGAAAATTGCTCAGGAAAAGATTTTTGAGGTAGAACATAAATATCTTCAAGTCAAAAAGGAATTAACAGAATTAGTTAGTAGAATGAAAGAGTAGAGTTTATCGCCTACTCTTTTGTTTTGAGTGCAATAGATTTTAATGTTGGAGGAAGTATATGAAAAAATATGAGATATTAGCGCCAGTAGGAAGTAGAGAATCTTTTTTTGCAGCGATATCAGCTGGAGCAGATGCTATATACATGGGTGGAAAATTGTTTAATGCGAGGCATTATGCTTCAAATTTTGAGATAGATGAAATTAGAGAATTAGTTAAATATGCACATTTGAGATGCGTAAAAATTTATATAACTATGAATACCTTATTGAAAGATGAGGAGCTAAAAGAAACACTAGAATACATAAAAGATTTGTACGAAGCTGGTGTAGATGCGCTTATAATTCAAGATTTAGGTCTATACTATATATTGAGGAAGTATTGCCCTGAATTCGAGATTCATGCGAGTACTCAGATGAGTATACACAATGCGAGTGGGGTTGCTGTTTGCCAGAAAATGGGATTTTCTAGAGTGGTGTTGGCAAGAGAAGTTAAAATCAGCGAGATTTTAAAGGCATCTAAAGTGGGACCAGAGTTAGAGGTATTTGTACATGGAGCGCTTTGTCAATCATATTCAGGACAGTGCTTGATGAGCAGTATGTTAGGTGGAAGAAGTGGAAATAGGGGACGATGTGCTCAGCCATGCAGGCTTCCATATGAAATAGTAAATGTAGATAGTGAAAATACTATAGGAAAAACAAAATATTATCTAAGTCCTAAAGACCTTTGTACTATAGATAAAGTATCAGAACTTTTAGAAGCTGGAGTACATTCTCTCAAAATAGAAGGTAGGATGAAAAGGCCTGAATATGTGGCGACGGTAGTAAATCATTATAAAACAAAATTGGAAGAGACAGAAAGAGATTCATCAGATAAAATGATAGAAGAGCTTATGCAAATTTTCAATAGAGGATTTACAGAAGGTCTAGCATTTAATGATAGGGGAGCTGACTATTTTTCGGAAGACAAACCAAATAATAGAGGCATAGAACTTGGAAGAGTGAGAGCTTCAAAAAATAAAAATAATTGGATTATAGAATCGTCTAGAGGATTAGAATCAGGCGATGGAATAGAATTTAGATTTGAAAACAAAAGTTATGGAATGATAATAGATGAAATAAAAGAACTAAAGTCAAATTGCTATGAGCTTTATTTTAAAGAAAATTTGGCAGGATTCACAGCTTATAGGACGAGTCAAAAGAAACTAATAGATAAAGCACAGATGTGGTCAAAGGAAAAAAGAATACCTCACAAAGTTAGATTATGGATAGAACTTAAGGAGGGAGATACTTTAAAGTTAAGAGCTTTTGAAGAAGAAAATGAAATTTGGGTTAGTGCCGAGGGGGATGTACCAAGTCAAAAAGCTCAGAAAATTGGTCTAAGTGAAGAAAAGATAATGCAATCTTTGAGCAAGTTAAAAGATACTTATTTTGAATTTAATGAAGTAAACGCAGATATACAAGAGGGATTATTCCTACAGGTTAAGGAAATTAATTCATGCAGAAGAAAATTAGTTGAAAAATTAGAAGAAATTTATCATAAAAGACCAGAATTAGATAGTAACAGAGAAATTGTTAGTGATGAATTATTTTCGAAAAGCAAAAATAGTTTAAGAAATAAAGAATTGTATTTAAGTGCAAATTATAGAGACTTAAGCAAATTTTCAAAGGAT
>JAOAQY010000095.1 GCA_025210965.1 Tissierellales bacterium | reverse complement strand
ATTTATATGGACTGGATTTTTGATAATGTACTCTATATTTGACGGTAATATTGATTCGATAAGAAATTTTTTCAGAGAGGATAACGGTATTGGATGGCAATATCTCATATCTATGGCTGTCATAACATTTGCAATGGCAGGAAATCCATTGTTGACAACTCCTATATCAAGAGCTGGTAAAAGTCTATTTGCTGAAAAGTATTTGCCTATAGATTTAGAGAATCAATTAAAAGGGAAGATGATAGTGAACCTAGAGGTGCTAGGAGCTATAATATTCGTATATGGTGTATTGGTATATTATTTAAGTTTAAATGTAATATTATCAATATTTGTAGTACTTACTAGTTTTTTGCTCATAGTAGCACTTAGCTTTAGAGGATTAGAGGTCGATTTAGCAGCGCCTAATTTATACTGGGAGAACGAACAAGAACTTAGAAAAGGCAATTTTTCAGGTGTTGGGATGATGTTTCTCTTTGAGTTATTGACTGGAGGAGCGGTGTTAGTTGGTTATATTCTGAGTTTATTTACTGAGCTTAGCTTAATCTATGGTGTCATTTTGTTTTTGATAGTATACGGTGCTATGATATACTATCAGAAGAAGAATTTTTATAAATACTCAATAAAACGATTTAGAGAGATACTAGAGGAGGAATCACATTGATGATAGAAAGACAAGAAACAACAGCTAGAATGAGTAGAATAGTAAAACACGGCGGAGTAGCTTATTTTTGTGGTCAAGTTGCAAAAGACTACGATGCAGATATCAAAGAGCAAACAAGAACTACTCTAGAGAAAATAGAAGAATTGCTTGAAAAAGCAGGTTCTGATAAAACAAAGATATTGAGCACAACTATTTATATCAAGGATATGGAAATGTTTGCAGGAATGAACGAAGTGTGGGATGCATGGGTTTTAGAAGGTCATGCACCGGCTAGAGCTTGCGTACAAGCTACTATGGCTCGTCCAGAGATATTAGTTGAAATTTCGATGACTTGTGCGTGTGATTAATTAAAGTCTAGAGTAAAATGAAAAAGGTTTCTGATCTAAATTTTAGAGCAGAAACCTTTTTGTATTATTAGAGTAGCTTTGTGACTAACTCTCCGTATTGATAATCTAAGACACCTTTAAATGGAGTTTTATTATCGTATTCGTAAGTAGTTACATCTATTTGGGATACAGATTGAAAATCAAATTTAGATTTGAATAATTTTTGAGATTTTGGATTTGTACAAAATACCATAATTTGCTCATATCCACTATCTATTAATTTTGATATAGAATGCGAAACTAAATTGCGACCTATACCATTTCGGTGATAAGACTTAGAAATCGCAATCATTTCTATATGAGCAGATTTTTCTTTCATATTAAAACATCCAATTTTATAAAGCTTTTCTTCAAAATCAAAAATAGTTAGAAGTTCTGGTGTTTCACTGTTTACCAAATTTATTGAAACAGGAGCTTGATTTTCATCTCGTATTAGAATCAATCCTATTATTTTTTCTTCATGCACTGCTATTTTTGATAAACCTTGTTCTTGTAGATTTTCAAGTAATCGGCTGCATAGATTGTAAAATCTTGAAGGAGCTATATTTAGTGAATTAGTAAGAGGCTCTTCGGTGAGAAATGACTCGCACAAAAATTTAGCAGCGTAGTGTATATGTGATTGATTCAAATCTTTATATATTATCATTTAAGCCACCTCATCTAAAATTTTTGACATTTGTACTGGAGTAAAAAGAGATGTTTTCATCACGAACTTTATCCATATTATGGCGTATATTGCCACAATGGATATACAAATACCTGCGTACTTGTATATAGTTGGAGCTAGTTCTGGTGTAGGCGCACAATTAAAAAATACATATATCATTCCTAATGAACCGAATAATTGTGGCATGGGAAACAATGGTGATTTATAAGGTCTGGTATGATGTGGATAATCCTTACGCAATTTTATTAAACTAAAATGTGCGATTACATATGTTGCAAGCCAGCTAGTACTAGCTGCAATGAGTAGAGTGATGACTTGCTCTATTGAAGAAGTCATTCCTATCATAGGAATAAGAGCTAATAAAAATAAGCTAAGTATAGCAAATACTGGTGTTTTAAATTTGGGGTGAATATAGCCTATAAAGCTAGGCAATTGACCAGATTTAGACATGCCGTACATCATCCTAGGTATTGAGGACATTATTGAATTTATTGTGCTACTGCTAGCCGAAATACAAACTATAAGCATTATACTAGATCCAAACGAGCCTAAAATTTCATTTATTAATTTGAAATGAGGCATTTGGGAAGATAATATAATATCTTGGGGGAGAAATTTTATAGCTGTGAGCCCAAACAACGTGTAGAGTACAAAAATTATTATCATCCCTATGGTCATAGCACGTGGTATGTGTTTTTGAGGGTTTATAGATTCCTCCGAGAGAGAACAAATAAATTCTGCACCAAGAAATGCCCAAAGTGCAAGACTTACTAAAGAAAAAGCATTTGAAATACTTATAGAACTCATAGACAGTGAGTTCAAGTCATTACTTTCAGGACTAGTTCCCGTAAAATATTGAATGCCTATCAGAGCCAAAACTGCAATCATTGAAAAAGAAAATACATTTTGAAATTTTGAGAAAAAATCTATTCCAAATATATTCATAGCAGTTACTATAATCAATAAAACTAAGCCTAGATGAGGAATGTTTACATGAAATACTTCAAATATTCCAGATTGAAGAAGTTGTAATTCAGCAGGAATACCTAAAACACTTACAACTACATATCCGCAAAGAGTTGCTACAATTGAGGGGAAATGTCCTAGTGCAACCTGAGAATAGGCATTGATACCACCGGCTTTGGGCATCATTAATGATAATTCTGAAAAAGTACATATGTAGCAAAAAGACAATAATGCTGCAATTGAAAGAGCTATGATGAAATCTGTTTGTCCGAGAGCTATACCTTGCATAACAGATACAAGTGTGCCCTGTGATACAACTATTCCAACAGCAGCTGCAAGTAGGGAGGAGAAACCTAATATTTTTTTGAATTCTTTTTCCATGATAAAATCATCCTTTCTGATAATATAACTGTGTTAAATTTGTCGCGGGTTTAATAATAGCATATAAATAAAATAAATTCAATAAAAAAATCGAATTTATTAAAAAAAAGAATGACCATGGATAAATTAAGAAACAAAAAAAGACATTTTCTAAAAATAGAAAATGTCCATGTGGTCGGAGTGACAGGATTTGAACCTGCGACCCCAAGTCCCCCAGACTTGTGCGCTACCGAACTGCGCCACACCCCGCTGACACCAATATTATAACGTGATTTACAGTAAAAGTAAATACTCTAACTTCAATTTGTGAAAAACCCATAAATTAGGGTATAATATAGAAGAAAAAATCAAAAATTATGTGCAGATAAGGAGATAAATTATGAATTTGATTATTGCAATAACGATAGGTTATGCCCTCGGCAATATAATGACAGCATATATATTGGGACGATTAAAGGGGATAGATATCAGAGAAGAGGGAACAAAGAATGTAGGAGCATCAAATGCAGTTGTTGTAATGGGATGGCCATATGGAGTTATAACTTGGGCTGTAGACATATTAAAAGCGGCAATTGCTGTATGGATAGTTCAGAGCATTATGCCGGATATGAGGGATCTTCAAGTTATAGCAGGATTTAGTGCAGTTATAGGTCATTTATATCCAGTGATACTAAAATTTAGAGGAGGTAAGGGTGCATCTTCTATATTTGGAATGATGTTAGGAGTAAATTGGAAAGTGGCAATAATTATGGCTGTCACATTGATACTAATTACATTGATTACAGACTATATAGCACTTGGAACTATAGCTATGTTTAGTATAGTACTCATATACTTTATATTTTGGGGATATGGATTTGGTCCTATAACAATAGCATCTGTATTTTTAGCATTGGTTATATATAAGCATAGAGGAAATATAGACAGGATACTAAAAGGTGAGGAACTTGGGCTCAGAGCAACTAGAAAAATAAACAAAGATAGAGCAAAAAATAAGTAGTGAAATGGTTATTTTACGATAATTTCATATTTTTTATACAAATGTACCGATGGCGCTTGTCATCGGTTTTTTAGTACCATAAAAGCTAAAAAAATATAAAAAAATCATCAAAATATTTGACAATCAAAGTAATCTGTATTATACTTTGACCATCAAAACATTTGAGAGACGCAATTTAAGTTAGACAAATTATATGCTAGACAAAAGAAATTAGATTTGTCAAATTGAAATATAAGGGGCGATTGAGATGGCGATACCATCTTTAAATTTTGGAAAAAAACAGACTGAAGTACCAATTATTCAAGGTGGTATGGGGATAGGAATATCACTTTCATCATTAGCAGGAGCGGTTGCAAATGCTGGCGGTGTTGGAATCATATCAGGAGCACAGGTAGGATATAGAGAAGATGATTTTAGAAAAAATCCAGATACTGCTAATCAAAGAGCATTATCAAAGGAAATAAAAAAGGCAAGAACAATCAGTCCAGAGGGAATAATCGGCGTGAACTTTTTGACGGCGATGAACAACTACGGAGATATGGTGAAGCAAGCTGTAAAAGATGGAGCTGACGTCATCATAAGTGGTGCAGGCTTGCCTTTTGATTTGCCTAAATATGTAAAGGGATCAAAGACATCGATAGTACCAATAGTATCATCGGCGAAAGCAGCAAAAGTAATCGTTCGAAAGTGGCTTAGAGATTATAACTATTTTCCAGATGCATTCATAATAGAGGGACCGGAAGCTGGTGGTCATTTGGGATTTGACAAAGAAACGCTTTTAGATGATGAAAAGAAATCAGGTCTTTTGGAGCAGGCGTTAGTTAAAGTCAAAGAAATCATAGCACCATTTGAAGAGAAGCAAGGTCAGAAGATTCCAATTATAGTTGCAGGTGGAATTTTTACAGGAGAAGATATAGCTCGCTTCTTGAAAAAAGGTGCAGATGGAGTTCAAATGGCAACTAGATTTGTAGCGACAGAAGAATGTGATGCTAGTGATGAATTCAAGCAGGCATATATAAATGCTAAAGCAGAGGATGTAGCTATAGTAAAAAGTCCAGTAGGTCTTCCTGGAAGAGCTATTAGAAATGAATTTGTAAAAGCTATAGAAGCAGGCCCAGTTAAGGTAAAGCATTGCTATAGATGTCTTAAAGAATGTGTGGCAAATAAAACACCTTATTGCATAACGGATGCACTTATAGATGCAGTTGAAGGAAGACTTGAAACAGGTCTTATATTTGCAGGAAGCCAGGTTGGTAGAGTAACTAAAATGATGAAGGTTCAAGAACTTATAGATGAGCTAAAATCAGATTTAAATAAAGCATGGTAGAAAGGAACGTGACCTATGTATAAAGTAGATGAACTTAAAGCTCTTATTCAAGCATTTAAAGAAGGCGGATTGACAGAGCTAGATTTAAAAGATAGAGATTTTGAATTAACTCTAAAAAAAGAATGTCAAAATATAGCAGTTCAGACTGTATCACCTCAGGTAACAGCTGAGAGAATAGTACAGGTAGAGCCAGAAAGAATTGCAGAGAACATTGTAAAGGAAGAGGCGGTAGCTCAAGTAATTGAAGAGATACCTGGGAATATAGTTGAATCGCCAATAGTTGGAACTTTTTATTCTGCGGCAAATCCAGATTCAGAGCCGTTTGCTAAAATTGGTCAAATGGTCAAAAAAGGCGATGTACTATGTATAGTAGAAGCTATGAAATTAATGAATGAAATAGAAGCAGAGTATGATGGTGAGATTGTAGAGATTTATGTAGAAAATGAAGAGATGGTAGAATTTGGCCAGCCTTTATTCAAGATCAGATAAGGAGAAAGCTTATGTTTAACAAAGTATTGATAGCGAACAGAGGTGAAATTGCAGTTCGAATAATAAGAGCATGTATAGAACTTGGTATTCAAACTGTTGCAGTTTACTCAGAAGCAGATTCAGAAGCATTGCATGTACAATTAGCAGATGAAGCTGTTTGCATAGGACCAGGAAAAGTAGCTGATAGCTATTTGAATATGCAAAATATCATAAGTGCTACGGTACTTACTGGAGCAGAGGCGATTCACCCAGGCTTTGGATTTTTGTCTGAAAATGCTCGATTTGCAGAGATGTGTGAGGCATGTCAGATACAATTTATTGGTCCTACAGGGGAAATGATAGATCAAATGGGAAATAAATCCAAAGCTAGAGAGATAATGATGGCAAATGATGTGCCGGTAGTTCCAGGATCAGATGGGGCAGTTGCAGATGAAAATGAAGCACTTAGACTAGCTGAGGAAATAGGGTACCCAGTTATGATAAAGGCATCTGCTGGTGGCGGCGGAAGAGGAATGAGAATTGCTCATGGTGAAGATGATTTCTTGAAAGCATTTAATGCTGCTAGAGGAGAAGCTAGAGTAGCATTTGGTGATGATACTGTGTACTTAGAAAAATTCGTAGAAAATCCAAGACATATAGAGATTCAAATATTGGCAGATCATCATGGTAATGTGATTCATTTAGGCGAAAGAGATTGCTCTGCCCAAAGAAGACACCAAAAAGTATTGGAAGAATCTCCATCTAGTTTGATAGATGATGATACTAGAAAGGCAATGGGAGATGCGGCAGTCAAAGCAGCTAAGGCTGTTTCGTATAGAAATGCAGGAACTATAGAATTTTTGGTAGATAAATATTTGAATTTTTACTTCATAGAGATGAACACTAGAATTCAAGTAGAGCATCCTGTAACAGAGATGGTAACAGGTATAGATTTGATACAGCAACAATTAAAAATAGCATCAGGAGAGGTACTTGATATAAAGCAAGATGACATAGAGCAAAGAGGGCATGCTATAGAGTGCAGAATAAATGCAGAAGACCCTACACTAGATTTTAGACCATGTCCGGGACTTATAGAAGGGCTTCACCTTCCAGGAGGATTGGGTGTGAGAATAGATAGTGCTATATATCAGGGATACAAGGTGCCAGCACTTTACGATTCAATGCTTGCAAAGCTCATAGTTCATGCAGACACGAGAGAAGAAGCTAGAGCAAGAATGTTGAGGGCATTAGATGAATTTATAGTTCAGGGAATAGAAACTAATATAGAATTTCAAAAAGAATTGCTTACAGATCATAGATTTGTATCGGGAAACTTTGATACTAGCTTGATAGCATCTATGCAGAAAGGTTAGGCGGATATTATGAGTATATTTAAAAAGAAAAAATACGCTAAAGTAACTATACCAAAGCCAGAAGAGGCTAAAGTAAACAAACAACCGGCTATACCAGATGGAACGTGGCTTAAATGTCCGGATTGTGATGATGTAGTTTATATAGAGGATTTGAAAAAGAACTCTCATGTATGCCCTAAATGTCAAAAGCATATGAGAATAGGACCGAGAGAGAGAATAAATCAACTTTGTAGTGAAGGTGATTTTGTAGAGTATTTTTCAAACATCAAAAGTTTGAATCCATTAGACTATCCAGATTATGAGACTAAAATAGAGAAAAATGCACAGAAGGCTGATTCAGATGAAGCAGTAGTTTGTGGAGAAATAAGTATTGGTAGCAACAAATCGATGATTGCAATAATGGACAGCAAATTTATGATGGGAAGTATGGGATCGGTAGTTGGAGAGAAACTTACTAGAACCATAGAGACTGCTACAGAAAAGAAACTTCCAGTTATAATATTTACAGCATCTGGAGGAGCGAGAATGCAAGAAGGGATTTTCTCCCTGATGCAAATGGCAAAGACAAGTGCTGCGATAAAGAGACATAGCGAAGCAGGGTTATTAACAATTACTGTTCTTACAGATCCAACAACTGGAGGAGTTACAGCAAGTTTTGCGATGCTTGGAGATATAATACTTGCAGAGCCAAAAGCTCTGATTGCATTTGCAGGACCTAGAGTTATAGAACAAACAATAAGACAAAAACTTCCAGAGGGATTCCAAAGAGCAGAATTCTTACTAGAACATGGTTTTGTAGATAGAATAGTACACAGATCAGATATGAAGAATACTCTTGCAAGAGTACTTGATTTACACAAAGGAGGGTGCTAAAAATGACAACTTCAAAAGAAGAGATGATATTGGCCCTCGAAACAAAAATAGATGAATTAGCTCAATTTTCTATAGATCACGATGTAAATTTATCTAAAGAGATTGCAGAGCTAAATTATAAGTTGACCAAAATGAAAAAAGAGATATATGAAAATTTGACAGCATGGGAAAGAGTTCAACTTGCTAGACATTCCCAAAGACCTACGACTATGGATTATATAGAAGCCATATTTGATGATTTTTTAGAACTTCATGGAGATAGACTTTTTGGAGATGATTCTGCTGTAGTTGGTGGAATTGCTAAATTTAAAGGTATGCCTGTCACAGTAATAGGTCAGCAAAAAGGAAGAGACACAAAAGAAAATATATCTAGAAATTTTGGCATGATGCATCCAGAAGGATACAGAAAAGCACTTAGACTTATGAAACAAGCTGAAAAATTCAAAAGACCTATAATCTGCTTCATAGATACCCCCGGTGCATATTGTGGACTTGGTGCAGAAGAGAGAGGTCAGGGCGAAGCTATAGCCAAAAACCTGATGGAGATGGCAGGAATAAAAGTACCTATAATAGCCATAGTAATAGGTGAAGGCGGTAGTGGTGGAGCTTTGGCACTTGGAGTTGGAGATAGGATATTCATGCTAGAAAATGCTATCTACTCTGTTTTATCACCAGAGGGATTTGCAAGTATACTTTGGAAAGACAGTACACAGGCAAGCAAAGCAGCTGGGCTTATGAAGATTACAGCAAGAGACTTGAAAAAATTTCACATAATATCAGATGTTATAGCAGAGCCACTAGGAGGAGCACATAAGGACTTCAGTGAAACTGCTCTAAATATAAAGACAAGTATCAAAGAATCACTAGATGAATTATTGACCAAAAATGAAGATGAATTGCTTAATGAACGATATAATCAATTCAGACGCATGGGTGTATTCATGGAAGAGGAGGCATAATATGACTAAGGCGACGATATTAGGCACAGGCAGTTATAGACCAGAGCGTATTGTGACCAATTTCGATTTAGAGAAAATTGTCGAAACAAATGACGAATGGATTCAAAGCCGTACAGGTATAGAAACGCGTCATGTATCAACTGGCGAAAATACATCAGATTTAGCATATGAGGCAGCTATAAAAGCACTTGAGAGTTCAAAACTTTCTCCAGAAGAATTGGACCTCATAATAGTTGCAACTATTACGCCAGATCATTTCATGCCATCGACTGCATGTTTGCTTCAAAAAAGACTAGGGGCAAAAAATGCAACTGCATTTGATCTTAGTGCTGCTTGTAGTGGACTGGTATTTGGAATAGATGTTGGTACACAATTCATAGAATCGGGAAGACACAAGCACATACTTGTTGTCGGATCTGAGGTTATGAGTAAGGCTGTAAACTGGCAAGATAGAAATACCTGTGTATTATTTGGGGATGGAGCTGGAGCTGTAATACTCGGACCATCTAAGAATGATAGAGGGATAAAGGCAATATATACAGGAAGTGATGGGGATGTCGAGAATTATTTAGCTCTTACAGCTAGACCAGTTGACAATTTCCTAAACAAAGAAGAAGAAAAAAAGCATTATCTGACTATGGATGGACAAGAAATATTTAAATTTGCAGTTAGAATAATGAGAAAAGGACTTAAGGAAGTCGTAAGCCGTGCAGGTAAGACACTTGATGATGTGAGCTATATAGTACCTCATCAGGCTAATTCTAGAATAATAGACTTAGTAGCGACGAAGATGAAATTTTCATCAGACAAATTTTATTTAAACTTAAAAAATGTAGGAAACACCTCATCTGCGAGTATTGGACTTGCACTAGATGAGCTTATGCACTCTGGAAAGTTAGAACATGGTCAAGACATTGTACTTATGGGATTTGGCGGTGGACTTACTTGGGGAGTAATATATATAGAATACTAGATATTTTAAATAGCAGAAATTATAATTTTGAAAATTCAAAGGAGGAAACATATTATGTTAGAAAAAGTAAAAGAGATTTTAGTAGACGAATTAGGTGTAGAGGAAGAAGAAGTAACACTAGAGGCTAGCATCGTTGATGATTTAGATGCAGATTCATTGGACATGGCTCAAGTAGTTATGGCATTGGAAGATGAGTTTGATGTAAAGGTAGCTAATGAAGATCTACCAAATATCAAAACAGTTAAAGATATAGTTGACTATATCGAAAAAAACCAATAGAAAATTAAATAAAAGGTCCTAATTTTAGGAATTAGGACCTTTTAAATAACAAGTCAAAGAAACACTTCAAAGAAATAGCGAGAACTATAACGCTTTGATGATGGAGGGAAACGATGAAATCAAAAATAACAGACTTACTTAATATAGACTACCCAATTTTTCAAGGAGGAATGGCTTGGATTTCTGATGCATCACTAGCAGCAGCAGTATCAAATGCAGGTGGACTTGGAATCATAGCAGCAGGAAATGCCCCTAGCGATTGGGTGAGGGAAGAAATAAAAAAAGCGAAAAACTTGACAGACCGACCATTTGGCGTAAATATCATGCTTCTTAGTCCATTTATAAAAGATGTGGCACAGGTAGTTATAGAAGAGGGTGTGAATATAGTCGTAACAGGTGCGGGAGATCCAAGTGCTTACATAGATGCCTGGTTAGAAGCAGGGATAAAAGTGATTCCAGTCGTTCCGTCAGTAGCACTTGCAAAGCGAATGGAGAGAATTGGAGCAACAGCAATTATAGCCGAAGGCGGTGAAGCTGGAGGGCACATAGGTGAATTAAATACAATGACACTTATACCGCAAGTAGCAGATGCAGTTGAGATTCCTGTAATAGCAGCAGGAGGAATAGCTGATGGTAGAGGAATGCTTGCTGTAGAAGCACTTGGAGCCTGTGGTGTTCAGCTTGGAACACGTTTTTTAGTAGCGGAAGAATGTACTGTTCATGAGAACTATAAGGAAAAAATACTAAAGGCGAAAGATATAGATACTCTAGTTACAGGTAGACCAACAGGACACCCTGTTAGAGTTCTTAAAAATAAATTGGCAAGACAATACAAGAAGTTAGACAAGAATCCAACGGATTTAGAAGCTTATGAAGAGCTTGGAAGAGGCGCACTTTACAAAGCGGCTAAAGAGGGCGATGTAGCTATGGGTTCCATAATGGCGGGGCAGAGTGCCGGTATGGTAAAGAAAGCTCAAAGCGCAAAAGAGATAATATTAGATTTGATGGAAGATTACGATAGAATAAAAACTATTATATTTAATAGATAATGAGGTGAAACTATGGGAAAGATAGCATTTGTTTTTTCAGGACAGGGTGCTCAATATGTAGGTATGGGAAAAGAGTTAGCAGAGCAATATGAAGTAGCTAAAAATATATTTGAAAAAGCTGATAAAGCACTAGAATTAGATGTTCAAGGACTTTGTTTCAATGGTCCAGAAGAGGATTTAAATAGAACGGAGAATACTCAGCCAGCGATACTCACAACTAGTATAGCTATACTTGAGATACTAAAGGAAAAAGGACTAAAGGCAGATGTCTATGCTGGACTTAGTTTGGGAGAGTACACAGCACACGTAGCGGCTGGGACTTTAGAATTTGAAGATGCAGTTAGATTAGTGAAAAAACGAGGTAGATACATGCAAGAAGCTGTACCAGAAGGAAAAGGTACTATGGCAGCTATAATAGGACTTGAAGAAGAGAGTGTAGCTGAAATCATAAAAAAAGCTTCAGTACATGGAATCATAGAAGGTGCTAACTACAATTGCCCTGGGCAAATAGTAGTTGGAGGCGAGGTAGATGCGGTTAAATCATCTATAAAACTTGCTGAAGAAGCTGGCGCAAAGATGGCAGTACAGCTAAAAGTTAGTGCACCATTTCATACATCTATGCTAAAACCAGCGGCGGACAGATTAAGTGAAGCGTTAGAAAGCGTAGAGTTAAATGATGGAGCAGAGCCAGTTATAAGCAATGTAACAGCTGATTATATAGATTCAAAAGAGTCAGTTAAAACATTACTTATAGATCAGGTTAAATCATCTGTACTTTGGGAAGCTTCAGTAAACAAAATGATAGAAGATGGCGTTGATACATTCATTGAAATAGGACCAGGAAAGGTTTTAAGTGGATTTATCAAAAAGATAAATAGAAAACTAAACATTTACAATGTTGAAAACTTAAAGACATTAGAAAAGACGCTAAACAAATTGGAGGTAGAAGTATGTTAAAGGGAAAGACAGCGATAGTAACAGGTGGAAGCAGGGGTATTGGGAAAGCTATAGCAATGACATTAGCAAAGCAAGGAGCTAATATAGTTATCAATTATAGAAGCAGAAGTGAGGAAGCTGAAAATACACTTGAAGAAATCAAAGCTCTAGGTGTAGAGACATTACTAGTTCAAGCTGATATAAGTAAGTTTGAGCAAGCAGAAAACCTTATAAAACAGACAAAAGAGCAGTTTGGAAGTGTTGATATATTAGTAAATAATGCTGGAATTACTCAGGATAATTTGATGATGAGAATGACAGAAGAGGAATTTGACAACGTTATAGCGGTTAATCTTAAGGGAACATTTAACTGCATAAGACATGTAGCTAAGATTATGTCGAAGCAAAAATCAGGAAGAATAATTAATCTATCTTCAGTATCGGGACTTGCGGGAAATATAGGTCAGATAAATTACGCAGCATCTAAATCTGGTGTGATAGGAATGACAAAAACAGCAGCTAGAGAACTTGCTAAAAAAGGAGTTACTGTAAATGCGATAGCGCCAGGATTTATAGAGACAGAGATGACAGGTGTACTTAGTGAAGATGTGAAAAAACAGATATTGTCGCAAATTCCGCTTAAGAGAATGGGTTCGGTAAATGAAATTGCAGGAGCGGTATTGTTCTTAGCGTCAGAGGCAGGAGCGTATGTTACAGGACAGACACTTACTGTTGATGGCGGTATGACGATGTAAGGAGGAAATATACTATGAAAAGAGTAGTAATTACTGGAATGGGTGCACTTACACCTGTTGGAAATGATACAGAAACTTATTGGGAAAGTTTAAAAAAAGGAAACTTAGGAATAGATTTCATAAAGCGTTTCGATACAAAAGATCATGATGCGAAAATCGCAGCAGAATTAAAAGATTTCAATCCAAAAGATTTTTTAGATAGAAAAGAAATAAAACGTCTAGACCCAGTATCACAATACGCACTTGTAAGCGTTATGGAAGCTGCAAAAGATGCAGATCTCGACATGGAAAAGATAAATCCAGAGAGAGTAGGAGTACTATTTGGAAGTGGTATCGGTGGTATAGACACTATAGAATCACAAGCTATTCGTCTTCATGAAAGAGGACCAAGTAGAGTTAGCCCATTTTTTATCCCGATGGGTATAGTAAATATGGCGGCAGGAAATATTGCCATAAAAGTAGGAGCAAAAGGAGTGTGCACGAGTATAGTAACAGCTTGTGCTACATCGACTAATGCTATAGGGGAGGCCTTCAAGATCATTCAGACTGGAAGGGCAGATATCATGGTATCGGGAGGTGCAGAAGCTTCTATTACCCCATTGTCAATCGCAGGATTTTCATCTATGTCAGCTTTGAGTCAAGCTGACCATCCTTCAGAAGCTTCGACACCTTTTGATTTGAATAGAAGTGGGTTCGTTATGGGAGAGGGCGCAGGAACGCTTATCCTAGAAGAACTAGAACACGCACAAAAAAGAGGTGCAAAGATTTATGCAGAACTAGTTGGTTATGGGGCAACTTGCGATGCGCATCATATTACAGCACCAGCACCAGGAGGAGAAGGTGGAGCTAGAGCTATGAAAGAAGCATTAGCAGATGCAAACATAGGAGCAGAATCTATTGATTACATCAATGCTCATGGAACTAGTACACCTTATAATGACAAACTAGAAACAGCAGCTATAAAAACAGTATTTGGAGAAGATACTAAGGTAGCTATAAGCTCAACAAAGTCTATGACAGGACATTTATTAGGAGCAGCAGGAGCAATAGAAGCTATAGCATGCATCAAAGCATTGCAAGAAAATTTTGTACCGGGAACAATCGGATACAAAACTCCAGACCCAGAGTGTGATTTAGATTATGTACCAAATGAAGGAAGAGAAATGGAAGTAAAATATGCACTTTCAAACTCACTTGGATTTGGTGGACACAATGCAACTATCATTCTCAAAAAGTGGGAGGCATAATATGGCACTTTTAAACACAAAGGAAATACAAGAGATAATACCACATAGATATCCATTTTTATTGATAGATACTATCGAAGAATTAGAGCCAGGCGTTAGAGCTGTTGGTAAAAAAAATGTAACTATAAACGAATACTTTTTTCAAGGTCATTTCCCAGAAGAACCAGTAATGCCAGGTGTACTCATGATAGAAGCACTAGCACAGGTTGGTGCAGTAGCTATGCTTAGTTTAGATGAGCACAAAGGCAAGATTGCATATTTTGGTGGAATAAAGAAAGCTAAATTCAAGAGAAAAGTAGTTCCAGGAGACACACTTATACTAGAAACAGAGATAATTCAATCTAGAGGAAGTGTAGGAATTGGAAAGGCAACAGCTAAAGTAGATGGAAAAGTTGCTGTAATAGCAGAGCTTACATTTGCAATAGGAGAATAAAAAGTTAAATCCTCAGGGAAATATATTTTTAGAGATAAGTACTTTAAAAATACAAATGCCCTGAGGATTTTTTATTTACACTAGTAATTAATGATGAGTTTATTGATAACACCTATTTTGTTTTAAATCAAAAGCGAATAAATATTTCTTTATAGGGTACTTATAGAAACAAGTCGGTTTCGTAGTGGAAGAAAATAAGTAGGGGGCTTATTGTTCTGAATCTGATGCGAGAAAAATCTTAATAGCAGTAAAAAAATGT
>JAOAQY010000094.1 GCA_025210965.1 Tissierellales bacterium | reverse complement strand
TAGGAAATGTTACAAAGCAAGCTTCTTCAGAAACTGGAATTCCAGAAGGATTACCAGTTATTGCATCAGGTTCAGATAAAGGTTGTGAAACATACGGAAATGGTTGTATGAATCAAAATACGGCTAGTATATCGTTAGGATCATCTACTACTATACAAACTACAATGGATAGGTATAAAGAAATTGTTAAATTTATACCACCATATCCTTCAGTTGTTTCTGGTCTATACAATCCGGAATTTCAAGTTAGACGTGGATATTGGATGGTTTCGTGGTTTAAAAATGAATTTGCTCAAAAAGAAGTTATGTTAGCAAAAGAACGTAATTTAGAGCCTGAAATATTGCTAAATGAGGCACTTAAAACAATACCACCCGGTTCTGATGGACTATTAATACAGCCGTATTGGGGTGCAGAACTTAAGAGACCGGAAGCAAAGGGCGCGATGATAGGATTTGGAGCAATACATACGAGACACCATATCTATAGGGCAATAGTCGAGGGAATTGGATACGCACTATTAGATGGTTTGAATATGATAGAAAGTAGAAATGGAAATACTATAGAAGAAATTGCAATATCAGGTGGAGGGGCTCAAAGCGATGAGATTTGTCAAATTTCTGCGAATATGGCAAATAGACCAATTTATAGAGTACAAACTCATGAGACATCAGGTCTTGGTGCAGCGATGGTATTGTTTACTGGAATGGGTTATTTTGAGAGTCCAGAAGATGCTGTTAAAAACATGGTACGAAAAACAGACTATTTTTATCCAGAAGCAGGTGAGGCAGAAATTTATAAAGAGCTTTACGAAAAGGTATACAAGCAGATGTATGGAAGGCTTAAGCCTATTTACAAAAATATATATGAAATAATAAACGGATAATAATGTAATTCATTATTATCCGTTTTGTTTATTGGTCTATGTGATCAATTATAAAGTTTTTAAATGTTTCTGATAGTGGAGAAAGATAACGATTAGAGTGATAAACGAAATAGAATTTTCGTTTTAAATTTAAATTCTTGATAAATATTGGTTTTAAAACACCTAAATCGGTTTCTCTTTCAACTGCAACTTTTGATATGAAGCTAACACCCATATCTAATTCTATAAAACGCTTTATAGTTTCATTATTACTTATAGTAGTATGAGTTTTAAAATCTGAAAAAGAATGTCCAGATTCCTTTAGAGCATCTTCAATTAGAAGTCTAGTTCCAGAACCTTCTTCTCTAAGAATCAGATTCAGACCTTTTATATCTTCAAAATCTACTTCGCTATATGCAGGCCAAGGGTATTTAGAAGTATTATTAGCAGTTACTAAGACTAATTCATCATCCATCAAATCTATGTAATTTAATGATTTATAAGGATACTTAGCTCCTACTATTCCAAAATTGGTATAGCCATCAAGTATGCTTTGAATTACATCTTTAGAATCACCAGAGCTGATATCGAACCCAACATAAGGGAAGTCTTTTGTAAAAGCTTTTAACAATTTAGGTAAAACATATTGTTTGGGAATTGTACTTGAACTAATTTCCAAAATACCTTCAATTTTACCTTGATATTTATTGATATTAAAATGTGCAGCATCACGCATATTAATTATTTCAATAGCGTAATTGTAAAGCATTTCACCAGCTTCAGTAGTTGATATTTTTTTACCAGAACGATTAAATAGAGGCATACCAAGTTCTTTTTCCAATGCCTGTATATGATTAGTAACAGTTGGTTGAGTCAAAAACATCTTGGCTGCAGCTTTTGAAAAGCTTTTCAAATTTACAACTTCTATAAACGTTTCTAATTGTCTAAAATCCATAAAATCACCTTCAAATATATAAAGTTAACAAGTACAGCAGTCAAGCTTTTGAATCGTAATTGTCATCTACTAATTATAACACATTTATAAGGTGAGAATACTTGTATGAAAAGAATTGTAAACTAAGTTAAATTAAATTTAATAATAATATACAAAAGTGTTATAAATCTAATTTATAACTAGATTAGACGAATATTGACGGTTAAAGGAAAAAATTGTTAAAATAGAGTAATGATAGTTAATTGCAAATCTAATGGGGTAAAAACGAAAAGAGAGACATCGCGAAGATGTAAAAAAGGAGGAGATTGTGGTGAAAAAATATTTTATAAAAAAGACTATATTGGCTACTTTAGGACTAGTGTTACTAACAGCTTGTGTTCCTTCAAATGAGTATCAATCTGCTGTGAATCAAGTGTCAGAGCACGAAAATAAAATATCAGAACTAAAAAAGCAAAATGAGAATATGAATTTAGAAATAGAGAATTTAAAGGATCAACTAGGTAGTGCTGAAATGACTGTGACAGAAAAAAATAAAGAACTAAATGAGATAGAAGAAAAACTTACAAGTTTAAAACAAATAAATGAAAAATTAGAAGCAGATAATAAAAAGTTGCAGTACTATGAAAGATTGAGAGATTTTTCAGAAATAGAAGAGGACTATAATTTATGGGTTAGTGCTGAAAATTATAAGCAAAATTTTATTAAAATATATGATGAAAAATCTGAGAGAATTGAAACAAATGAACAATCGCCTGTTGGGGTAAACTTTAAGATAAGAAATTTAGGAGACAAGGATATTATTTCTCTTAGCGTAAAAGTTTATTACTTAGATAATGAAGGTAGAGCTATTTACGAGAGCAGTTATAATGCACTAGGCGATGAAATGCAATCAACAGAAGCTTTAGGAAACGTATTAAAAGCAGGTTATATATGGGAAAGTAAAAAAAATTATGTTGTAATTGAGAAGTTTGTGCCTAGTGAATGGCAAAACGGCAATATAAAAATTGAGATAGATGGTATTAAATTTGAAAAAAAATAATATTTTTGGGAACTTTTTTTAAAAGTAGTCGTCTAAAGATGTGAAAAGGGAAATGAAAAGGAGGTGTAAAAGTGGACCGAGAGAGGATTTTGATTGAGGATAGTCAATCAGGGCACGTGAAAGCTTTCGAAGAGCTGATATTGAGCTATGAGAAAAAAGCGTATAATATTGCTTATAAAGTACTTAGAGATGAACAAGATGCCTTAGATGCATCACAAGAAGCTTTTATTAAGTTGTATAAGAACATAAGTAAATTTCAATTTCAATCAAGTTTTAGTACGTGGCTTTATAGAATAGTTATGAATACAGCATTGGATTTTAAAAAGAAAAAGAAACCTCAAATTGTTAGTTTGAATGAAACTTATGAGGATGGAAACGAAAAATTGGAGTTAATCGACAAAAATTTGACTCCAGAAAAAGCATTAGAAAATAAGTTGTCAAGAGAATTCATAAAGAAAGGCATAGATAGTTTAGATGATGATCATAGAACGGTTATTTTACTTAGAGATGTAGAAGGATTTAGTTATGATGAAATTGCAGAGATTACATCTTCTAATAAGGGAACTGTAAAATCAAGAATTAATAGAGGTAGGAAAAAACTTAAAAAATGGCTAATAGATAGTGGACAAAATTATAAAACTTAAGAGAAAGGAGGTTAGAAATCATGAGATGCGATGAATTTAGAGAATTATTGGATGAATATATAGATAATGAATTAGATGAGATAAAGAAAAAGCAAATGGATTTGCATATATTGTCGTGTGAGGAATGCAGAAAAGAATATGAGTTTACATTAGAAATTTTGGAGTTAGCGCGAGAAGAAGTGGAACTTCCAGAAAATTACCATTCGGCATTGTGCGAAAAATTTGAATCTATAGAATTGAAGCCAAATAATGAATTGAAATCAAAAGATGAATTAAGCGATAAAAGAATGAAATCAAACAAAAAGAACAAATGGATGCGAAAATTAGTGCCATTAAGTTCAGTTGCTGCAGCACTTGTGCTGGTTGCAATTAGTTATCCTATGATGAATCGCAATAATATAGATAGAGATACAATGTATGAAATGGCGAGCGAAGAAATGCCAGAAGCATACGAACAAAAGGCAAGAGGGTTTGATGTAGGAAATGCAGAACAGCTGAAAATGGCAAATACAAGTGAATCTGCAAAATATGGAGCAGACTTCGGTGCTACTGAAGCTAGTCTAAATAGCATGGAAGTTCAGACGGGAATCAGAACGAAATCAGTACAGAGAGAGAAAAAAATCATAAAAAGTGGTTCTATAAATATTAAATTAGAGTCATATGACGAGAAAATGAATATCATAGAGGATTATTTGAATGAAAATGGAGCATATATAGAGAATAAAGAAACTTACACAAATGGTAAATTGAAATCTAGTGAGATTACTATACGAGTACCTAAGGAACACTTTGATGGATGTGTAGAATTTATAAAGACACTAGGAAAAGTGGTGTACGAAGAAACCGATGCTCGTGATATAACAAAAGAATATTATGATACGACTCTAAGACTAAACAATATGAGAGCTCAGAATAATAGGTACAAAGAACTACTTCAAAGAGCGGAAACAGTTGAAGACTTGTTGAAGATAGAAGCTGAAATGTCTAGACTTGCAATTGATATAGAGCATCTTGAAGGAACTCTTAAAAACTGGGATGACAAAGTACAGTATTCAAGATTAGATGTTTCTATAGAAGAAGTCAGTTCGCTTGAACCACAGATTGAAAAAAGAGATGAGAACTTAGGAAAAAGAATAAAAGACGGTTTTATATTGGAAATGAATAAACTTTTCAAAAATATAGAAAATGCTATTGTTTTCTTAACAAGTAATGCTATATATATTATATTGGGTATAGGTTTGTTTGGAAGTGTTTATTTATTTATTAAAAATAAAGTGCTTAAAATTAAGAGGAGGAAAAAAAATGAAAAAGATAGCTAGTGTATTATTAATTATGGTGATGATGTTAGGTAGTGTAATGCCAGCAATGGCAGCAGAAAATACGAATTTTATTGCAGTTTCAGGTCAAGGAAGTGTTTGGGCGGAACCAGACCAAGCTAGTATAGAAATCGGTGTAAAAACAGAAAACAAAGATACTAAGATTGCACAGGAAGAAAATGCTAAAAAAATGGCAAGTGTCATGAAGTCAATTAAGGCAAATGGATTAGAAGACAAAGATATACAAACTATAGAGTATAGTATTTATCCATTGACAAAATATAATGAAAAGACTAGAGAATCTGAGCTTTATGCTTATAGAGTAGTTAATAGAGTTAAGGTAGATGTTGATGATATTGATAAAGTAGGCAAAATAATAGATGATGCTACCAAAGCTGGATCAAATCAAATAGGTCAAGTGAACTTTACAACTAGTAAAAGTGAAGAACTTTACTTACAAGCACTTGCAAAAGCTATTTCAAGTGCAAAGATGAAGGCAAGTGCTATGTCAAAAGCAGCAGGTGTGGTTATAACGACTCCATCGAGCATAGTAGAGAGTGCATCTTATGTAGCGCCATATAGAGGATATGAAAATATGATGCTAAAATCAGCAGATGCAGCATCGACAAGTATTAGTCAAGGCCAGATAGAAATAAGAGCAAATGTAAGTATGAATTTCAACTATTAAATGTATTTAAAAACTGCGAGTGGTTCTAGTTTAGAATTACTCGCAGTTTTTTTGTAAAATAAATTTGTAAAATGGTATATCCTACTGAGAAATAGATTCAAATGAGTTATAATATATAGAGAATACTAAATTGGAGGATGTTATGAACTCAATATTTTTAGCAACACCTGAATTAATTTGGAAAAAAGCCAAATTATCTGTACCATTTAGCGAGAGTAATGAATATGCTGAGCGCTATTTTTTCAAAATGATGGAGAATTTAAAGGAAAAGTTTGATATAAGCCATTGTATATTTGTAGGAGAAAACAGAGAAGTAGATTATACAGAAAAGACGAAGAACTTTATAGATAAGTACTTTATAGATGACTGCTCAATAGAAAAAATAGCAGGAAAATTACTATTGTCAAATGACAAGGTATATATATTAGATAGTGAAATATTAAAACTTGAAAATAGCTGGGAAAATCAATTATTTGAAGTGAATTATAAAGTAAATCATTCTATAGAATATAATCAATATGTAGGATATAAACTACAAAGTAATTATTTAAACAGAGACGATATAACTAAGACGTTCATATTGAAGGCAGAAGAAAATAATCAGATAAAAATTTTAAATTCATCATACCAAAATATTGAAGAGTTGAATGAACTTGAGAACAATGACTTAAATTATAAGTTGGATTTAGACGATTATAAATATGAAGTTCTAGGAAAGAAAAAAATAAGAACAGAAAAAATAGAATCTGCAGAAAGTCTAAGTGAAGTATTGAGCAAAGTGCAGTCAAAAATCTATTTTAAATGTTTATATGATGGAGAAAAAGCTTATTATGGAACTCCTGTATCAATGGCTTTTGGAATAGATGATTTAGAAATTATGTACTATACAGATTTTAGTTTGGTTTTAGGTAATGCTGAGTTTGAAAAACTTATGGTAAATTCGAGTATTGGCAAGTATGGGCATCATATTAAAGATGATCTGATTTTATTAAAAAAAGAGAATATAGAAGTGGTAAATCTAATGGGCGATAGTATGATAGCTGCATATATTTTAGATCCATCTATTGATGATTATGGAATAGATTATATAGCTCAAAATTATTTGGATGAAAAAATATCTAGTGAAGAAGAATTGCTTGGAAAGGGAAAACAGAAAAAATGTTATAGAGATATTGAAGATATAGAACTTGAAAAATACTTAGTGAGCTATGTAAGTGTAATAGCTAGAGTTCAAGATAAATTAGAAGAAAAGATGAAAGACTTGGGAATGGAACAATTGTATTTTGATATTGAATTGCCACTAGTAGAAGTATTAGCAGATATGGAATATGAGGGAATCAGTGTTGATAGAGAGGGTTTAAAAAAATTAAATGATGAATTTGGTTCGGTGATTATAGGGCTAAAATCAAGTATTTATCTATTGGCTGGACGAGAATTTAATATCAATTCTCCAAAACAATTAGGCGAGGTGTTATTCGAAGAAATTGGACTGCCTGTAATAAAGAAAACAAAAACAGGATACTCAACTAATGCTGAAGTATTAGATAAATTACTTGATAAACATGAAATAATTCCGATGATACTCGAATATAGGAAGCTTTCTAAATTGGTATCAACGTATGTAGATGGACTTCAAGATTTAATCGATGATAATGGCAAAATTCATTCATCGTTTAATCAAGCAATAACTACTACTGGTAGGATTAGTAGCACTCAGCCAAACCTACAAAATATACCTGTCAGAACGAAAGAGGGACGACTTATAAGAAAGGTATTTGTACCGACTGAGGGGCGAAAATTGGTTGATGCAGATTATTCTCAAATCGAGCTCAGAGTTTTAGCCCATATATCAAAAGATGAAAATTTACAAAGGGCGTATCTTGAAAATGAAGATATTCATACCAAAACAGCTGCAGAAGTATTTTTTGTAAAGCCAGATGCAGTTACAGATAATCAGAGACGAGTAGCTAAAGCTGTCAATTTTGGTATAGTTTATGGAATCAGTGATTTTGGTTTATCTAGAGATCTCAAAATATCATTGAAAGAAGCTAAAACTTATATTGATGCTTATTTGAATTTGTATTCTAGAGTCGATGAGTATATGGGGGAGATTATAGCTACAGCTAAAGAACAAGGTTATGTTGAGACTATTTTTGGAAGAAGAAGATATATTCCAGAATTGAGTGCATCTAATAAAAACATTCAGAGTTTCGGAGAAAGAATAGCTTTAAATACACCTATACAAGGAAGTGCTGCAGATATAATAAAATTAGCCATGGTTAAAGTGTATAAATCTCTGAAAGAAAAAGGTTTAAAGTCTAAGTTGGTACTTCAAGTTCATGACGAATTGATAATAGATGCTACCGAAGATGAAATCGAAGTGGTACAGAATTTATTGAAAAAAGAAATGGAGCAAGTTCTTAAACTTGATATTCCTTTAGATGTAGATATGAAGGCTGGTGATAGTTGGTATGAGACAAAATAGTAGAATTATTGGATTAACTGGGAACATTGCGTCAGGAAAATCTACAGCAGTAGGCTATCTAATAGAAAAAGGATATCCAATTGTAGATGCAGATAAGATATCACATAGTGTGACAAAATTTGGAGAAGAAGGTTATATTGCAGTGGTGAATCACTTTAGTAGTAATATCCTCTCGGCAGATTTGAGCATTGACAGAGATAAATTAGGGCATATAGTATTTAATAATCCTGAAGAACTAGGAGTTTTAAATAATATATTGCACCCTATAATTCGAGAAAAGATAAAAAGCACTATAGAATTCTTTCTAGAGGAGTATCCAGTAGTTATAGTAGATGTTCCTCTTCTGTTTGAAGTATTGGAAGATTTGAATGATGCGGGTATAATATTTGATGAAATCTGGATGATTTATGTAGATGAAAAAGAGCAAATAAAGAGGTTAATGAAAAGAGATGGTATAGCAGAAAATTTTGCGATTAAAAAAATAAAGTCGCAGATGAGTAGTAAAGAAAAGTGTGAAAAAGCGGATTATGTTTTAGATAATAATGGAAATTTAGAAACTCTATTTCAGCAAATAGACAGAGGATTAGAACGCTTAGATATTGAGGTGAAATGATGAATTTAAGGAAAAAACTCATTATATCGACATTTACAATGCTATTTATAGCATTGACAGGATGCGGTATGCAGGATGTAGATAATTTAGAACAAAAAGAGATTAAAACGCAGAACGGTGTAGAAATAAATGAAAATTCAAATGAAATATTAGAAAAAACTGATCTTAGAGTGCCTATTAGCTATGTGAAAAGTAAAAATCCTTATATGGTAAAAGATAAGAGCTTGATATATTTTAACAAATTAATATTTCAGGGATTGTGTGAATATAATGGCGATTTTGATCTTGAAAATAAATTGGCGAAATCTGTGGAAAAAAGTGAAGATGGTAAAAAAATCACTATAAAACTAAAGAGCAATGTGAAGTGGCATGACGGCAGTAATCTCAATGCAGATGATGTAGTTTTTTCTTATAATTTAATGAGAAGTCAATATCAAAAAAGTGGGTATAAAGATCTATTTGAAGCTGTTTTTGATACATCTGTTAGCTTGACTTCTAAGTTTAGAATTCAAAAAGTAAATAATCAAGAGATTGTAATGATATTTGACAAGAATTATGTCAATGCAGATTATCTATTAACATTGCCAATAGTTAATAGAAGAACAACATTGAACGGACTTAGAAATCAAAATAGTAGTTATAGCAAAATTATGACTAATGATTATGAGTTCAAGGTGAATGGTACAGGTCCTTATAAACTTGAAGAGCATAAAGTTTTAAAAGAGTATTCTATAATTGCATTTGAAGATTATTTTGAAGGGATTCCTCAAATTAGAAATATAAAAGGAATAATTGTGTCTGCTAAAGATGCATTCCTAACGAGTGTACTTTCTGGGATAACAGATTTGGCAGTCACTGATGAGTTAGATTGGGGAAAATATGTAGAGAATAAAAGATTAAAACTATATGATTATTCTGGAACTTCTATAGATTTGATATTTTATAATTATAAAAATAGTATATTAAAGAGCGATATTGGAAATACTATTCGCTTGGCTATTGCAAATGCAATTGACAGGGAAGATATAGTTCGTAAGTCATTTTTATCTCATGGAGTATCAGCACATACACTTAGACATCCTAAATTAGAATCAGAAGGGCAGAGCTTTTTATATGATCAATATGATTTGTCGAATTTTGATCAAGTTATGATTGAAAACGGCTACAATCTAGGAGATGATGGGTACTATTCGAAGGGGAGTAGAGTTCTGAAGTTTAATATGATAGCTTTGAAAGATGATATAAGACTTAAAGAAATAGAAATTATACAAAAAAACCTTAAAGCTATAGGAATATTAATTAATGTAAATTTATATGATGATATGGAGTTATTTCAAGAAGCTTTAGTGACACAAAAATTTGATATGGCAATTGCTACAGTAAATATGCCAATTAGCGATTATTATGATGATTTGGTGAAAACTAGAGGTGCTTTGAATTTTGGAGGATATTCTAATAGTGATATTGATACCAGATTAAATGAATTAAAAAATCTAAATGGTCAAGAAATAAAGCAAAGAACTGAGGAATTACTTAAGCTCATTACTCATGAACAAGTAGTAACGCCTATAGCTTATAGGGATAGGGTTATATTGGTTGATGATAGAATTGGAGGAAGTATTGATCCGAATATGTTTGATATTTATGAGAAAATTATAACTTGGAATATAGGTTTGGAATAAAATCAGTAATCTAGGGGAGCATAGCCTCTTCTAGATTACTGAAAAGTCTAAAGATAGCGAAAATTTAACTAAGCATTGACAAATTGACATAATATGCTAAAATAATATAGTAAGTTAAATGAGCGGATATGGTGGAATAGGCAGACACGTAGTGTTGAGGGCGCTATGGGAGTGATCCCGTGCTGGTTCGAGTCCAGTTATCCGCACCAAATTTTTAGCAAGGGAGACCTTGCTTTTTTTTTATCCTTTTATACTATTGATATTTGTTTGAAAAAGTGTAGTATATAGATATATGATTATTGGGGGTGCTTTTGTGGAAAATATAAAGAAGAAGGCAATTTTTATTATGCTTTTAACTATTTTTGTATGGGGAGTTTCATTTTTAAGTATTAAAGTGGTGGTTCAAGTTATACCGCCTATGAGTCAAGGTGCGGTCAGGTTTCTAATAGCTAGTGCGATATTGGTCGTAGTAAAGAAGATGAGTGGGAATAAACAAAAAATAGAACGTAAGGACTACAAAGATCTTTTAGCGGTAGGTGCTATTGGAATAAGTTTGTATTTTTATTTTGAAAATTCAAGTATGCTTTATTTGCCAACGTCAATAGCGGGAATATTAATAGCAACTATTCCAATATTCACCATGATATCGGATGCTATATTTTATAAAGTGGCTATTCCAAAGATCAAATGGATAGGTGTAGTATTGTCTATATTTGGAGTATACTTGATAGTTTCAAATCAAGAAATAGGAATTGGTGCGGATCGTAGTATATTTTTGACAGGATTAGCAATGATGATTGGTGCAATTTTTTCTTGGATTGTATATGCAATGTTTATGAAAAAACTTAGTTACAAGTACGACTCACTTACCATAACTTGTTACCAGTCGATAGTTGGAGCTCTTTGTTTTTTGCCATTTTCATTTGGAGAAGAAATTTTGTGGTCTCGAATAGATTTTGTAATAATATTGAATCTAATTTTTTTGAGTGTAATTTGTAGTGCAATGGCTTTTTTGGGCTATAATTTTGCAGTTGCTAAAATAGGAGCGAGCGAATCATCTATATACCTAAATTTGATGCCTATAGTTACAATGGTTGCAGGAGTATTGGTTTTTAAAGAAAGACTTGGCTACATGCAAATACTCGGCAGTATATTGGTATTAGCTTCGATTTATATTGTGGAACACGGATTAAAAGTTAAATCAAAAATTAAAGCCAATGTAGAAACTAAGCGCGATGTTTCTTGATTTGGTTAGTTAATTTTGATATTTAAAAGGATATCAACTCATTAAAATCGAATACTTATTTTAGATGAGAAAGTACTTATGAAAGGAAGATGTTTTATGAAGATGAAGCTAAATGAGATACAAAAAGTTCTTCAGGCAGAAGTTTTAACTGGAGAAAATCATTTGGATATTGAAATCGAATCAGCTTTTGGAGCGGACTTGATGAGTGATGTATTGGCGTTTGTCAATCAAGGAACGCTATTGCTTACTGGGCTTGCTAATCTTCAGGTAATAAGGACGGCAGAAATGAGTGAAATACATGCAATAGTATTCGTACGTGGTAAGAATCCTACAGAAGAAATGATAGAGCTCGCAATAGACAATGAATTGGTACTTATGCGAACGGAAGATATAATGTATGTTGCATGTGGTAAATTATTTCAAGAAGGACTAGAGGGTGTTGATATTCAAGGGGTTGTGCGATAATGGTTAAAAGCGGTGATGCTATGAAATTTTCGTATGAAATAGAGGCAAATAATTTTGATACAGCGGGAGAAGTTTCAAGCAAATTGAAAAGAGTACTAAAACAGCTAGGACTAAATAGTAAAGTGATAAGACGAATTGCAGTGGCTGCTTATGAGGCAGAAATAAATGTTATAATTCATTCGGATGGCGGCTTTATGGAAGCATCTATTAGTCAAGATGAAGTAAATATATCATTTGTTGATAAAGGGCCAGGCATAAAAGATATTCCTTTGGCAATGACAGAAGGGTTTTCAACAGCTTCAGATCAGGTCAGAGAATTGGGATTTGGAGCAGGTATGGGGTTACCAAATATCAGGCGATGCACTGATGATATGGAATTGAAGTCTAGTGAAGAGGGAACGGTTTTAAAAATGTTATTCAAATTATGATAATGGTGGTGGATGCGTATGAGTCAGTATTTTCATTCAGTTGTGTTAGACGAAAAATTATGTATGGGATGCACTAATTGTATGCAACGATGCCCGATGGAAGCAATAAGAGTTAAGGATAGAAAAGCTATAATAGATAAAGAAAGATGTATTGATTGCGGAGAATGCATACGTGTGTGCCCATATCATGCTCAAAAATCAGTTACAGATAATATAGATATTATAAAAGATTTTAAATACAAGGTAGCTTTAGTACCTATAACGATTTATGGTCAATTTGAAGACAATACGAAAATGGATAGAGTTTTCGAGGCAATAAAGAATATGGGATTTGATTATGTTTATGATGAAGCAGTATTTGCTGATTTAGCTAGCATAATGGTCAAAGATGAACTTAGAAATAAAAAAATTGATGGACCGCTTATATCATCTCATTGTCCAGCGGTTATTAGACTTATTCAAGCGAGATTTCCAGAACTGATAGAAAACTTAGTTACGGTAGAATCGACAGTTGAAATTGGCGGTAGAATGATTAGAAGAGAACTAAAAGAAGAATTGAATTGTGAAGATTCAGATATAGGCATAGTGTATATTTCTCCATGTACAGCTAGAGTTACCAGTGTAAAAAGGCCACTTGGAATTTGGTATTCGGCACTTGATGGAGCAGTTTCATTTAAGGACATATATGGAGATCTTGTTAGAAATTTAAAAGTTATAAATGAAAGTAGTTCTTATAGAAAAGGAAACCTAGAGGGAGTCAGATGGGCGTTCTTAGGTGGACAAAGTGAATCAATCAATAGTCATAAATATGTAGCGGTAGATGGAATATTCAATGTTATAGATGTGTTGGAAGCTGTAGAAATGGGTAAACTAGATAGTGTTGAATATATAGAGGCATCAGCTTGTGTTGGTGGATGTGTAGGAGGGGCTCTAAATATAGAGAATCCTTATATTGCTATTGGGCGATTGAAACATTTAGAGGTTATAAATCATGGAAATTTGAAATATGATGAGGAGCAAGTTTTAAGGATGCTTAGATCAGGGTTTATGCATTGGGATAAAGAAATAGTTCCAATTGAAATAATGCCATTAGATGATAATCTAGTGAAGGCTATGCAAAAGATTGAAGAGCTTGACAAGATAGTGAAGATGCTACCAGGTTTAGACTGTGGTTCTTGTGGTGCACCAAGCTGTAGAGCGTTTGCAGAAGACATAGTGAGAGGGTTTGCCAAGATAGAAGATTGTAAATTTAGATAGGGGGCTATTATGAAATTAGAATCTATTATGAAACTAGGTAATATAAAAGAAGTTACGGACAACGCAATTTCAAAGGATATTGATTTAAGAGGGGTTTATATTGGAGATTTGTTAAGCGTAGTGATGGGAAAAGCTAAAGAAGGTCAATTATGGCTTACTATACAAACTCATTTAAATATAATAGCTGTAGCATCGTTGTTAGAAGTTGCAGCAATAATAGTTGTAGAAGGGATGAAAGTAGAAGAAGCGACGATAAGTAAGGCAAATGAAGTTGGAATTCCTATATTTGAAAGTGATATGTCTGCATATGAACTGGCGAAGGTACTAGCTGAAGAAGGTGTCTAGATGAAAGTTTATTATGATCTACACATACATTCTGTTTTATCACCTTGTGCAGATGATGATATGACACCTAATAATATAGTTAATATGGCATGGCTTAAAGGATTGGATATAATAGCAGTTACAGATCATAACCAAAGCGGAAATTTAGAAGCGATTCAAGAGCTTGCAAAAGAAAAAGATATATTGCTAATTCCAGGAATGGAGGTAGAATCAAGGGAAGGTGTGCACTTGCTATGCTATTTTAAAAGTTTTGAAAATGCTTTTATTATGGCACAAGAAATGTATTCATCATTACCTGATTTGCCATGCACAGAGTTCTTTGGAAAACAGCAATTGATGGATGAAGAGGATAAAGTGATTGGAAATTTAGACAAATTACTTATTTCAAGCACTAAATTTAGTATAGATGAGATATATACTATAGTAAAAAAATTAGATGGGATAATGGGATATGCTCACATTTATAGAAAATCAAATGGGATACTAAATGTATTAGGTTTTTTGCCTGAAAGTCCTAAGGTTTCATTTATAGAAATAAATTCAAAAACTGAAGATGATAGCACTTATAAACGAAAAATGCGTATAATTTCTAATTCTGATGCTCATAGATTAGTTGATATGAATGAAGCTATTAATTGTATGAATATAGATGACAAGACTATAAAATCAGTATTTAAATGGCTTGGAGGTTTTTAAAATGAAAGAATTATCTCTTCACATACTTGATATAGTAGAAAATTCGTTTAAAGCAAAAGCGAATTTAGTTAAAATTATTTGGAAAGAAAATATAGCTGAAAATAAAATAGAACTTATAGTTGAGGATGATGGAACGGGTATGAGTGAAGAACTTTTAGAACGTGCAACAAATCCTTTTTTTACAACTAGAACAACTAGGAAAGTAGGGCTGGGGTTATCATTATTAAAAGCGACTGCTGAGAGGTGCGGAGGATGCTTTTGTATAAGCTCAGAATTGGGAAAAGGAACAAAATTAGAAGTCTGGTTTGAGCGTAACAATATAGATCTACCACCACTTGGTGATTTTGTGAATACTATAGTTAGTTTGGCTGGCAATCAATATAATTGCGATGTGTTACTGAAAAGGAGTATAAATGAAAATTTTTATGAATTAGATACTAGAGACATAAAAAGAGTGTTAGAATGCGAAGATTTAAGTGAAGTAGATATATTAATGTGGATTAAGGAATACTTGAAAGAAAAAGAAGATAAATTACTAGATTGTTAGTTATCTATCAACTCTTGTGAGAGAATGTAATAGGTGATATAATTTAAAAGGATATTGTATACAATAAAAATGGTTCTGTGTTTGGATATGAAATCATATCCCTTCTATAAATCAAGAAAGTCTCTGAATATAGCCATGAATTGGGGACTATCTTAAAAATCCTTTGTGCTTTAGTATAGAGGATTTTTGTGTGAATCATGGCAAAAGGGTCATTAATAAAAGGATTCTATTTTGAAAAAAGGATGTGTTTACATGTCCACGCAAAGTAGGAAAAAAAGACGAGGTGAAAAGTATGAAGCTAGAGGGGTTAACATTTAAAGGTGGCATACATCCGCCACATTTTAAAAGTTTAACTGAGGCAAAAACTGTTGAAAAGGCAAATGAGCCTAAAATGGTTGTTATTCCATTGCATATGCATATTGGAGCGCCTTGCGAACCAGTGGTAAAAGTTATGGATGAAGTAAAAGTTGGACAAATGATTGGAGAAGCTAAATCTTTTGTTGCGGCGAATATTCATTCGAGTGTATCTGGAAAGGTAAAGAAGGTTGCAGATGTTAAAACACCACTTGGTAAAGCAAAAGCAGTTTTTATTGAATCAGATGGGAAAAATGAATTACATGAAAGTGTAAAGCCAAAAGGATCAGTGGAATCACTTTCGGCAGAAGAATTACTTGCAGTAGTAAAGGAAGCAGGTATAACTGGTATGGGTGGAGCAAGCTTCCCAACCCATGTCAAATTATCGCCACCTAAAGACAAGCCAATTGATGTGGTGATATTAAATGGTGCAGAATGTGAACCATATTTGACAGCAGATCACAGACTGATGTTAGAAACACCAGAACGTGTTGTTGAAGGTCTTAGAATTATAATGAAAATTTTGGGTGTTAAAGAAGGTTTTATTGCAATAGAAACAAATAAACCTGATGCAATAGAAGCTATAAAAAAGGCATCTGAAAAATATAGTAATGTACATGTAGCATCACTTATTCCTAAATACCCTCAAGGGGATGAAAAGAGAATAATAAATGCTGTTACAGGAAGAGAAGTTCCATCTGGCGGATTGCCAATGGATGCAGGAGCAGTAGTTGATAATGTGGGAACAGCCGCTGCTATAGCTGATGCTGTAACAAAAGGAATGCCATTAATAGAGCGAATAGTTACTATCACAGGTAGTGCTGTCAAAGAGCCTAAGAACTTATTGGTAAAAGTAGGAACTTCATTTAGTGAGGTTATTGAACAATGTGGTGGAGCGAAAGAAAATATTGGTAAAATTATCATGGGTGGACCAATGATGGGATTGTCACAGTATACGGATGATATACCTGTAATAAAAGGTACATCTGGTATATTGATGTTAGATGAATCAGAATCTAAAGTACCACAAGCAGAAGCATGTATTAGATGTGGTAAGTGTGTAGACGCTTGTCCAGTACATCTTCAACCTTTATTTTTGAGTCAATATGCTATGAAGAATCTAATTGATGAAGCTGAGTCTATGCATGTAGCGGATTGTATAGAATGCGGATCATGTTCGTATATATGTCCAGCAAGAAGACCACTTGTAGAGACTATTAGATTGGCTAAAAGAGAAGTAATAGCGCGTCGACGCAATAGATAAGAGGGGGTACAATTATGGATAAGATTTTATTTGCATCAAGTTCACCTCATATTCGAACAAAACAGAGTACGAGAAGTATAATGCTTGATGTTTTAATAGCACTGTTGCCAGCAACTCTTGCTGGTATATATTATTTTAGATTTAATGCAGCAAAATTGATATTATTGTCGGTATTAACAGCAGTATTGACAGAATATTTGATTCAAAAACTTAGAAAACAACCAGTTACAATTGGAGATTTAAGTGCAGCTGTTACTGGATTGTTACTTGCATTTAACTTACCAGCATCTGCACCATGGTGGATAGCAGTTATAGGTTCTGTATTTGCGGTAGGTATAGTAAAGCAAGCGTTTGGAGGACTTGGTCATAACTTCATGAACCCAGCACTTGCAGCTAGAGCAATGCTAGTAGCATCATGGCCAGTTATCATGACAGGACAGTGGATTAGCACAGGCGTAGATGCTGTAACTACAGCTACACCTCTTGGCCAGTTAAAAGAGGGACTTGAGTATACGTTTTCTGCTAAGGAATTACTTCTTGGAAACGTTCCAGGATGTATTGGAGAAACATCAGCAATACTTTTGATATTAGGCGGAGTATATCTTATATTTAGAAAGATCATCTCTTGGAGAATACCAACTATGTATATAGGAACTGTTGCTATACTTATGTTAGTTGCAGGACAAGGTTTAAATGGAATGATTACACAAGTTTTAGCAGGTGGATTGATGTTAGGTGCATTTTTTATGGCAACTGACTATGCATCATCGCCAGTTAGTCCTAAAGGACAGATAATATATGCTGTTGGATGTGGTATTCTCACAGTTGTAATAAGATTATATGGTGGATATCCAGAAGGTGTTTCTTATTCTATATTACTTATGAATTTAGCAGCACCACTTATAGACAAATATACAAGACCAAAAGTATTTGGTGTTAGCGAGGTGAAAAAGCATGCGTGATACTATAACGTTAGGACTTAAATTGGCATTTATCACTGCTATTTCTGCTCTAGTACTGGGTTTTACAAATCAAATTACAGCGCCTAAAATACTAGAAGCTGAGATAAAAACAAATCAAGAGGCTAGATTGGCTGTATTGCCTAATGCTGAAAATTTTGAAAGTGTCGATGTAGTTGACAACGAAAATATAATCGAAGTATATGTTGGAAAGAGTGGAGATTCTATTTCAGGATATACTATAAAGTCAAAATCTAATGGATTTGGCGGAAAACTTGAAATATTGACTGGAATCAGTTCTGATGGAGAAATTACAGGAATGAAAGTTCTAAAACATACTGAAACACCAGGTCTTGGAGCTAATGCTGAAAAGGATTCTTTTCAATCAAAATTTGTAGGCAAAAACTCAACAGATAAGGTTCAAATAAATAAGTTAGAGCCACAAAAAGACAGTGAAGTTCAGGCTATTACTGGAGCTACTATAACATCAAAAGCAGTAGCTTTGGCAGTGAATGAATCATTGAATTATTTTGAAGAAAATCTTAAATAGGACTTGGTAGGAGGTGGAACGATGAGCAAAAAAATAGATATATTAAAAAATGGATTGATTAAAGACAATCCTACATTTGTACAACTTTTAGGAATGTGTCCAACTCTAGCGGTTACTACTACTGCTAAAGATGGTTTTGCTATGGGACTTGCAACTACTGCAGTTCTTTTAGGGTCGAACCTTGTAATATCATTAATTAGAAAAGTTGTGCCAGACAAAATAAGAATTCCGGTATTTATAATAGTAATAGCGTCGTTTGTTACTATGATAGGCATGATGCTAAATGCATATGCATTGCCAATTTACAATGCACTTGGTTTATTTTTACCACTTATTGTAGTTAACTGTTTGATACTTGGTAGAGCGGAGTCATTTGCATCAAAAGCTAAACCTGGTGATGCTATAATTGATGGACTTGGAATGGGACTTGGATTTACATTGTCTTTATCTGTACTTGGTGTTATAAGAGAGTTATTAGGAGCTGGAACATTTTTAGGAAATGCTGTTTTCGGAGCTAGTTTCCAACCGGCTATTATAATGATATTACCACCTGGTGCATTTTTGACATTGGGATTACTAATTGGTTTAGTTAATATGATTTCTAAAAAGAAAAAAGCGTAGGGAGGCAGAGAAATGGCAGAATTATCATTATTTCAGATTATTATTAGTGCGATTCTAGTAAATAACTTTATATTAGTTCGCTTTCTTGGAATTTGTCCCTTCCTAGGTGTATCTAAGAAGGTAGAAACAGCAGCTGGTATGGGTGCAGCAGTTACATTTGTAATGGCATTGTCATCAGTGTTGACTTATTTCATACAAAAAGTAATATTAGTACCAGCAGGTCTAGAATTCTTACAGACAATAGTGTTTATACTTGTTATAGCATCGTTAGTACAATTTGTAGAAATGTTTATCAAAAAAGCAAGTCCATCGCTTTATGAAGCGTTAGGTGTTTACTTGCCACTTATAACAACAAACTGTGCAGTATTGGGTCTTTCTATATTAAATATTCAAGAAGGATTTAATTTAGTTCAATTAGTAGCACATTCAGTAGCAGCTGCTATTGGTTTTACACTTGTAATAGTTTTATTTGCAGGTATTCGTGAGCGTTTGGCACTAGCTGATGTACCAGAGTCGCTAGAAGGTTTTCCAATAGCACTTATTACAGCAGGACTTATGGCCATTGCATTTTTAGGTTTTACAGGCTTAGTATAGAAGGAGGCAGAAAAAAGTGGAAATTATAATCTATTCGATTTTATGTTTAGCGGGATTGGGTTTACTTTTTGGTCTCATTCTCGGTGTAGCGGCTAAGAAATTTGCAGTAGAAGTTGATCCAAAGGTTGAAGCTATAAGAGGAGCACTTCCTGGTGCGAATTGTGGTGCTTGTGGATATCCAGGCTGTGATGGTTTAGCTGGCGCTATAGCAAAAGGAGATGCACCTGCAAATGCATGTCCAGTAGGCGGAGCTGATTGTGCCGCAAAAATTGCAGAAATAATGGGTGTAGAAGCTGGAAGCGCTGATAAAAAAGTTGCTAGAGTTAAATGTCAGGGGACATGTTCTATAGCCAAAGATAAATTGATTTATGAAGGTATAAAAGAATGTAAGGCAGCAGCTAATGTAAAGGGTGGACAAAAAGCATGTGATTATGGATGTCTAGGATATGGTACATGTAAAGATGTATGTGCATTTGATGCTATTGAAATGGTAGATGGAATAGCAAAAATTAATGAAGAAAAATGTACTTCATGTGGAGCATGCATAAGTGCTTGTCCAAAACATATTATAGAATTAGTGCCTTATAAGCAAAAAGTATTTGTAGACTGTAATAGTAAAGATAGAGGTAAGGACGTAAAGGATTCTTGTGCTAATGGTTGTATAGGATGTCAAATGTGCGTAAAAGCTTGTCCATTTGATGCTATGTCGTTTGAAAACAACCTTGCAGTTATTGATTATGAAAAATGTAAAAACTGTATGCTATGTGCGAAAAAATGTCCTACAGGAGCGATTACACCTCATTTTGACAAGGAAACTGGTAAGATGATTCCTAAAGTTAAATAAAATTTATTAGAGAGTCACTTCTGGAAACAGAGGTGGCTTTTTTATTATTTGTAGGACAAAAAAACTTCTTACATATTTTTCACGATTAAAAATCTTGTAAAAGCAAAATAGGAATGATAAACTTAATATGTTAGGTAGTTACAGTATTTTGGTATTAAAACATTCTGAGTCCATAAATATCGGCAGACGAAAAACTGTAGCTAAAAAAGAGAGACACTAGAGGAGGCAGTTGTGGGAAGATTAATATTGGCATCACAATCACCTAGGCGAAGAGAAATTTTAGAAAAATACTCCATAGAGTTAGAAATTTGTAAAAGCGAGTCAGAAGAAGTTATTAGAACAGATGAGAAGCCAGAGCAAATAGCTATGGGACTTGCGTTTCAAAAAGCTTATGAAGTAGCTAATAAATACGAAGAAGATATTGTTTTAGGTGCAGATACAATTGTTGTATTAAATGAAGAAGTACTTGGAAAACCAAAAAACTATGAAGATGCGAAATTAATGCTAAATAAACTTTCGGGGAAAAAACATAGTGTTATAACTGGTTTTTGTTTAATAAATTTATCTACTGGGAAGAAACATGTAGATTATGTTGAAACAGAAGTGTATTTCAAAGATTTGACTGATGCTAAGATTCAAAGATATTTAGAAACAAAAGAGTATGCTGATAAAGCTGGAAGCTATGGCATACAGGGGCTAGGAGAACTTTTGGTAGAAAGAATAAATGGGAGCTATTCAAATGTAGTTGGACTTCCGATAGAAAAAATAGCAGAAGTGTTAGAAAAGTTTTATGATTTTTATTTAATTTAGGGTATAAAGTCTGAGAAATTGGAGTGATTCGATGTATTCTGATATGAGAATAAAAGATTTGCCATTTGATGACAGACCTAGAGAAAAATTAAGAGAATATGGTGCTAATTTTTTGAGCAATGCAGAATTAATAGCATTAGTTATAGGCAGTGGCTCTGTAAAGCGATCAGCACTAGATGTTTCTAGAGATTTACTAAATGAAAATAAGGGATTAGAGAGCATCATAAATATTGGATATGAGCAACTTATGCAGTTTGATGGAATAGGAGATGCTAAAGCATGTAAAATCTTAGCATCCGTAGAATTAGCAAAAAGGTTTAATTCTATAAAGCGAGATCATTCTAAAAAAATAACATGTCCATGTGATGCAGCTTATCTTGTGATGGATGATTTGAAATTTAAAACTAAGGAATATTTTAATATAATATTGCTAAATACTAAGAATGTAGTTCAGGAAGTCAAGAATATTTCTATCGGGAGTCTCAATACATCTATAGTTCATCCGAGAGAAGTATTTATAGAGGCTATAAAGCATTCTAGTGCATCTATAATATTGATTCATAACCATCCAAGTGGAGACCCGAGACCGAGTAAAGAAGATATAAATTTAACGCACAGACTTTTTGAAGCAGGAGAGCTTTTAGGCATAAATGTTCTAGATCATGTTATAATTGGCGAAGCTAAGTATTATAGCATGAAAGAAGAGGGTCTGATTTGAGGAGGAAAATAAATGTTATTTACAAAAGATATAGGAATTGATTTGGGAACTGCAAATACATTGGTGTATGTAAAGGGAAAAGGAATTGTAGTTAGAGAACCTTCGGTAGTCGCTATAGATTCTAAATCAGGAAAGGTATTGTCAGTTGGTGCAGAGGCTAAGAGTATGATTGGTAGAACACCTGGCAATATATCAGCGATTAGACCTGTTAAAGAAGGTGTTATAGCTGATTTTGGAGTAACGCAGAGTATGATAAAATACTTTATGAATAAGGCATTTCAAAAAAATGCATTTGTAAGACCAAGAGTAATGGTATGTATTCCTTCTGGCGTAACTGAAGTTGAAAGAAGAGCTGTTGAAGAAGCGACTCAGCAGGCAGGAGCGAGAGAAGCATATTTGATAGAAGAGCCAATGGCAGCTGCTATTGGAGCAGGGCTTCCAGTTCAAGAGCCTACAGGAAGTATGGTTGTAGACATTGGTGGTGGAACTACAGAAGTTGCAGTTATATCACTAGGCGGAATAGTTACTAGTAAATCAATCCGAGTAGGTGGAGATGAACTAGATGAATCTATAGTGAGTTTTATAAAGAAGACATATAGTTTGATGATTGGTTCTAGAACTGCAGAGGAAATAAAAATAGAAATAGGATCAGCTCATTCTCAAATAAAAGAACAGAAAATGAGTATACGAGGAAGAGACTTGATTTCAGGATTACCTAAGACAATAGAAATTTCATCATATGAAATACGAGAAGCTCTTAGCGAGCCTGTTGCGAATATTGTAGAGGCTATTAAATTTACTTTGGAAAAAACTCCACCAGAATTGGCTGCGGATGTCATTAGAGCAGGTATAATGCTTACAGGTGGTGGTGCTTTGCTTAGCGGACTTGATAAAATTATATCTGAAGAAACTGGTATACAAGTTCAAATAGCGGATGAGCCACTAGATTGTGTAGTTATGGGAACAGGAAAAGCAGTAGAAGATCTTAAAATGCTTAAGAACGTAGCAGTAAATACAAAAAATTCTAGATGGTGATTTAGATGAATTTGCAAAAAGGCTTTTTTAAGAAAGTCATCGTAGGGCTGGCTATATTTTTGCTATTTGTCATTATTATTTTTACATCTGGTTCGCCTAGAGATGCTAGTGTAGTTGAAGATAAAACTGGAGGCGTACTGGTAACAGTTCAGTCGTTTTTCAAGAATATGAGTCAATCTGTATCAGATGCACTTCATACTGTTGGAAGTATCTCATATATAAAAAAAGAAAATGAAACTTTAAAAAAAGAAATAGCGTTTTTAGAAGAAGAAAATAGATTGATAAAAGACATTATTTCTAAGAAAGATTATTTGAAAAGAGAGTATGAATTAACGAAGACTAGTGAAAATAATTATATAGATGCAGAAGTTGTTGGCAAAGACCCTGGCAATTGGTTTAACAATTTTACTATAAACAAAGGGAGCCAAGATGGAGTTTTGTTGAATGATATGGTAGTGTTACCAGTTCAATATGATGAAAAACTAGTAATTGAAGGTCTTGTTGGTAGAGTTGTAGAAATTGGAGATAATTGGTCTAGAGTTATAGCTGTAGTTGATTATGGCAGTAGTGTAAGTTTTAGAGTTGTCAGGACTGAAGATCAAGGGATTTTGTCTGGAAGTTTGGAGAAAACTATTAGTGGATATCTATTTGACAGTGAGGCAGATATAGTTGTTGGTGATAAATTAGTTACATCTGGAACTGGTGGAGTATTTCGCAAAAACATTTATATAGGTGAGATTGCTGAAATTAGTAAGAGTGATGATTCTCTCATCAAAAGCGTTAAAGTTAAACCACAGATAGATTTTAAGAAAATTAGCAAAGTTATTGTACTACATGACGATGGAGAGTAAATATGGATTATTTGATAGGATTGTTGATTGCTGTAATTAACTTTGGAATTCAAACAACATTTATGAGGGATTTTACAGTATTAGGTGTATCGCCTAATACTGCTCTTGTATTTGTTGTTTGTTTTGCATTGATAAAGAACAAAAATTTTAGTTATACAATGGCTATATTTATCGGATTATTACAAGACCTTTTGTACGGACGAGGTATTGGGATAAATATTTTGATATATGTTGCGATTGTATATATAGTAATGAAGTATAAGGAAAATTTACCAGTTGATTTAAGCATTATAGCCGTAATTTATGTGGCGATCAGTACGTTTTTTTATCATATTAGTTATGCTTTTGCTATGTTTTTTCAAGGGGTAAAGTTTAATTTGATATTATTTTTAAGTGAAGTAGGCGTTATCGAATGTGCACTAAATGTCATATGGACGCTTGTACTATACAGAATTATTGCAAAAATTTACAGAGAAAATTCGCTTAAATTTTCTAGAAATAGGTGATGGGATGAAAATTGTTGAGAAGATAACAGATAGATATAATATTATGATTTTGTTTGTTTTTCTAGTTATTATATTTTTGTCGTTTGGATTAGCTAATCTTACTATAGTAGAAGGCGAAAAACATAGAGCTGAATCAGAGAGAAAGCGTCTCAAAACGGTACCGATAGAAGCGGCTAGAGGTGAAATTCGAGATAGATATGGACGTTTGTTAGCTGGAAATAAAACTAGTTTTACTATACAAATTGCAAAAGATGAAATACAAAAAAACAGAAAAAATGAGATACTGTTGAAACTATACACTATACTTGAAGAAGAAGGAGAACACTATATTGATGAGTTTCCAATAGACTTAAATGTAATAGAAATCAGAGATAGGACTGCTTATATAGAAGAAAAATATGCTAATACCGATGAAGAAAACACAGTAACAGAAAGTGGATTAAATATCAAAAGAGAGTTAGCTGAAATAATCATTGAAAATAAGCTTTTAAATCAACTGATAGATAATTACTATACTCACAATACAGAAACAAGTAAGTACAAGTATTCTGCAGGCCGAGAGTTGTTTAATGTTGTTGAAAATGAACTTGGAAATTCGGGTATAAAAGTTGATTCTGGAGAGTTCCAAACTCAGTTTGCCATAGATGATCAAGAAGCATTTAATTTGTTTTGTTTGAAACAAGGAATAACGCAGAGAGACCCCAAAGAAGTGATAATAAAGGCAATAGAAACTCAGAAGAGTATTTTAGAATCTACGCTTGAAAATCCGATAATGAGGAAATTTGTTTTTGAGATACTCCAAAGCAATGGTTTAGATAAAGATTTTGAACTTATTGAGTACTCATATGATTACGATTCGGAGTATAGACAGATTAAAAGAACATTGATGGCTAATCATTCTAAAATAACAATGGATAGTATTGCTGTTGATGACTTTTATAATATTGTTTTAGATAGTTGTATATACGAGTTGATGCTTACGAAAAACGATAAAGAAATTCTTGTTGGAGAAGAATTACTCAAAAAATTGCAAGAAGAGCAAAATATTCCAATAGAACTTGGAAAGGACATAAATGGACGTCCTGCATTTAAATTTATAGATGGCAAAAAGCGTAATTTTTTGATTAAAGCTGGACTAAATGTTGATACAAGTGCTATTGATGCGATATTGCTAATGTCTAAAGAAAAAGAAATATTAAAGGACTTTGTTGCAAGTTCAGAGATAAAATTTTATGCGCAAAAAGCTATGCTCAATAAAGGAATTAATCCTAGAATATCTATTTCAAATGAATCTACGGAGGAATGGAATTACGTGCCGATATTAGAAAAAAATAATTGGACGTCACTTTATAGAAAAGTAAGTGAGACAGCTACAGCGGAAGAAAGTTTTGAAATTATTTCTGGTGAAGACTATTATGATATAGATAAATCATTGAGTAAGTATGAGAAAAGATTGATATTTACAGGTATAGATCAATTGCAAAAAACTGGATACTTAGCGTATTATCCAATAAATATATCATATGATGTAAAAGATGTTACGGTTTCACGAATTATGGAAAATGAAATGGCTCTCCCCGCAGTAAAGGTTACTGCTGAACCTATTAGGTATTATCCAGAAGGGACTACAGCAGCTCATTTGCTAGGATATCTTGGAAAAATATCTCAGCAATCAGAGATTGATAAATATATAAAAAATGGAGATGGAAGATATACACCAAATGATATTATTGGTAAAACTGGAATAGAACAAAGCTATGAAAAGTGGCTCAAAGGAACAGATGGTAAAAAACAGGTAGAGGTAGATATCGGAGGAAATATAATAGATGTGAAGTCTGTTGAGAATGCAACGCCTGGAAACAATGTTTATATGAGTATTGATGGAAAGTTACAACAAGTTGCTGAAGAAAGTTTAAAACATTCATTAGACACTATTCAGGCAAAAACAGAATACAAGAGTGTTTGGGGAAACTATAGTTATGCAAGGGATAGAGAGCATTTTAAAAATGCAACATCTGGAGCAACGGTAGCTATAGATGTAAAAACGGGTAAAGTGCTTGCTTTAGCTAGTTATCCAGCGTATGATCCTAATTTATTTGCGACTGGAATAACTACCAAAAATTGGAACAGCTTATTGCCAAAGGAAGATAAAGATGTTATGGCTCCTAGACCACTTTACAATATAGCACTTCAAACAGCAATACAACCTGGATCTATATTTAAAATGATTACGGCAGTAGCAGCACTTGATAAGGGTATGAATCCTTATCAAAAAATTAATTCGTTGGGATATATAGAATATGGTAATTCAAGATTTGGATGCTGGTACTGGAATGGTTATGGAAGAATGCATGGGCCTACTGATATGATTAAAGCGATACAGGAATCTTGTAACTATTATTTCTATACAGTAGTTCTTGGAGAAAATATGAGAACTTCAAAGAAACTTGGATTAAATGTAAACATCTATGATATAATTAAAATAGCGAACGAGTTTGGTTTAAATGATAAAACTGGAATTGAAATTAATATACCTAATGAGAGATCGGGTGGAGTTCCAAATCCAGTTACTAAAGCACTATATAGTAAACGAAAAATTGCTAATTTTTTAAATCAAAATCTTGAGTTTTATCTAATAAGTGATGAAGAAATTTCTGAAGAGCATAGAAAGAAGATTATAGAAGAGATTTCAGGCTGGGCAGAACTTGAAAAAACACCTAGTTATAACACGGTATATAAGGAATTAAAAAAGTTGGGCTTAAATCCGGACAAATCAAATGGAAAAGAAAACAGTCTTGCAGATACAATAAGGTATAGATATTTATATGACGCAGGATGGAGAAAAGCGAACACATTAAATGTTAGTATTGGTCAGGGAGAAAATGCATATACTCCTATTCAAATGGCTAATTATATAGCAACGCTTGCGAATGATGGATTGAGACATAAAGTTAGTACTATAGATGTGGTTAAAGATTTTGAAAATAGAAAAAAACTGGATGAACCAATTGATGAAGCTCATCAAATTGAAGTTTCAAACAGGGTAGATTTGGATATAATTAAGAAAGCCATGAATAAAGTTACGACAGATGGTACAGCGAGAAGTATATTTAGAAATTTCCCAGTTGAAGTTGCTGCTAAAACTGGAACAGCAGAAAAAGATGGTATTAATCCTATTACTGGAGAAAGCTATGACAGTTATGGTTGGTTTGTGTCATTTGCACCATACGATGATCCAGAGATTGCTGTTGCAACAGTTATATTCCAAGCGGGACATGGTGGTTCAGCAGGTCCTATGAGCAGGGATATAATGGCTCAATATTTGGGACTAAATTATAAGGAATCCGGCTTTGATTTTAAAGCAAGCTTAGAAAAATAAATAAGGGCATGCGGAGGAAAAATATGGTAAAAGAACAAGTTAGTTTTAAAGGAAATATTAAAGAGGGTCTTTACTTAAAAACGACGACGGATGATTTTAATGTGATTTACGATGAAATTGAGGAAAAGCTGGAAAAATATTATGAATTTTATCAAGATTGTAGTAAGATTAGTATTAGAAATGGATTGTTTGACGAAGTACAAAGAGAAAAGCTGGAAAAATTGTTTTCGGAGAAATTAAGTGCTATTGTAGAGTATTATGACGAGAAAAAAACAGAAATAGCTTCAGAAGAATCCTCTGATCATGAAGAAAAAGTTGGAATGAATACCATAAATAGATTTGTAGGAATCGAAGAGGATTATACATTGTTTGTTAAAGCTACTATGAGATCTGGACAAAGTATAACCTATAATGGTTCAGTAATAGTATTTGGAGATGTAAATCCTGGAGCAGAAATTACAGCTACAGGAAATATCATAATTTATGGAAACCTTAGGGGTGTTGTTCATGCTGGTTGTGAAGGCAATAGAGATGCCATTGTGTATTCTAAATTGTTGCAACCAATACAACTTAGAATTGCGGATTTGATAGCTATATCTTCTGATGACGATTTTGTCCCGCAAGGGCCAGAAATTGCGAGGATTGAAGATAATCAAGTGATGATTGAAGCTGAGTAAAAAAGATAAAAGTAAATGGGGGATTAAAATGAGCGAAGTCATTGTTATTACATCGGGTAAAGGCGGGGTTGGTAAAACGACTACGACTGCAAATATTGGTACAGGTTTAGCACTTTTAAATAAAAAAGTAGTAGTTGTTGATGCTGATATTGGACTTAGAAATTTGGATGTTGTAATGGGTCTTGAGAACAGAATAGTATATGATTTGGTTGACATAGTTGAAGAAAACTGTAAAATAAAGCAGGGTATGATTAAAGACAAAAAACATGAAGGACTTTATTTAATACCTGCAGCTCAGACAAAAGATAAAACTGCAGTTAGTCCAGAACAAATGAAGTTATTGACAGATGAGCTTAAAACTATGTTTGATTATGTACTGATAGATTGCCCAGCAGGCATTGAGCAAGGGTTTAAAAACGCTATAGCTGGAGCTGATAGAGCGTTAGTAGTAACCACACCAGAGGTATCAGCTGTAAGAGATGCTGATAGAATAATAGGTCTTTTAGATTCAGCAGGCATTTCAGAACATAAATTAGTTATAAATAGAATTCGTCCAGATATGGTAAAACGAGGAGATATGATGGATGTTGAGGATATATTAGATATATTGGCGGTTGACTTAATAGGAGTAGTTCCAGATGATGAGGCTATTGTAATATCTACAAACAAAGGTGAGCCAATAGTTGCAGATCAAGGGGCCTTAGCGGGTAGAGCGTATAAGAATATAACTAGGCGTATTACTGGTGAGGAAGTGCCTCTTTTAGATTTAACTACAGAGGAAAACTTTTTTGATAAAATAAAAAAGCTTTTTGCTAAGAAATAAAGGAGGGAGATCAAATGGATCTATTTAAGATGTTTAGGCCAGAAAAAAGCAAAAATGTTGCAAAAGAGAGATTGAAGATGGTCTTGATTCACGATAGAACAAATATCTCACCTCAATTTATGGACAAGATAAGAGCTGAGATGTTAGGTGTAGTTAGTCAATATGTTGAAGTTGATGAAAGTGAATTCAACCTACAATTTACTAGAACGAGAAGAGAAAGTGACAATATGCCAGTTCAGGCATTAGTTGCTAATATTCCTATAAAGAAAATGAAATAGTGGGGGTTTTTATGAAAATAGCATTAGTAGCTCATGATAAGATGAAAGACAAGATGGTTAATTTTACTATAGCATACGAAAATATATTAAATCAGCACGAGTTGTTTTCAACAGGAACTACAGGACTTAGGATTATGGAGGCTACTGATCTTAAGATAACGAGATTTTTATCAGGACCTTTAGGTGGAGATCAACAGATAGGAGCCTGTATAGCTACTGATGATATGGATATGATATTGTTTTTTAGAGATCCACTTACAGCACAACCACATGAACCAGATATTCTGGCTTTGATGAGATTGTGTGATGTGCACAATATTCCGTTAGCTACAAACCCTGGAACGGCAGAACTTTTAATAAAATCCATGGATGTAGGTTATTTAGATTGGAGAAAAAATAAAAAATAGAGCGTAGCTCTATTTTTTTTGTTGTAGTTAAAACACAAAAAATGCTATAATGAAGGGTGTGAAAAATTTTATTTAACAAATGATCGAACGTTAATGTTGCTTGTGAGTAGAAATAGTAGGTGATTAAGAGTGATTAAAGATAAGGTAAAAGATATTTTATTAAAAGTAGAAAAACCAGCAAGATATATTGGTGAAGAGGTAAATGTATTTAAAAAAAATGTGAAAGATGTAGATATACGATATGCTTTTGCATTTCCAGATGTATATGATATTGGAATGTCTCATATGGGACTTCACATTATATATAATATGTTAAATGATATGGATGGGGTTTATTGCGAAAGGGTGTTTACACCTTGGTCTGACATGGAAAAAGAGATGAGAAATGCAAATATTCCATTATATACATTGGAGAGCAAAACGCCATTGATTGATATGGATTTTATTGGATTTACATTACAATATGAAATGAGTTACACAAACATATTAAATATGCTAGATTTAGCTCAAGTTGCAGTTAGATCGTCAGAGAGAAAAGAGACAGATCCTATAGTTATGGTAGGCGGACCTTGTGCATTTAATCCAGAGCCATTAGCAGCAATAGTTGATGTGGTTTTGATTGGTGATTCAGAAGAAGTATTGCCAGAATTGCTAATGATATATAGAAAGATGAAGCGTGAAGGTTCATTTTCTAAAAAAGCTTTTTACGAAGCTATAATTGGATTAGATGGTATTTATATACCCGAATTTTATGATGTAGAGTACAAAGAAGATGGAACAATTAAAGAATTTCTACCAAAAGATGCAAAGTATCCAGCTCGAATAAAAAAAGCTATGGTGAAAAATTTAGATGAAGCTTATTTCCCAGAGAAGGTTATAGTTCCTTATGTTGAAACAGTACATGATAGAACCATGGTTGAAATTTTTAGAGGATGTACAAGAGGATGCAGATTTTGTCAAGCTGGTATGCAGTATAGACCGGTTAGAGAGAGAAATGTAGAGACAATAAAAGCTAAGGTACAAAAATTACTACAAAATACAGGTTTTGAAGAATTATCACTTTCGTCTTTATCTACAAGTGACTATTCGTGTGTAGAAATTTTAGTCAAAGATTTAATGGTGGAAATGAAAAAAACAAATACTGGTATATCACTTCCGTCGCTTAGACTAGACAACTTTGCATTTGATGTATTAGAGGAAATACAAAAAGTAAGAAAAACAGGTCTTACTTTTGCACCTGAAGCAGGAAGTCAAAGGCTTAGAGATGCAATAAATAAAGGTATAGAAGAAGAAGATTTATTAAAGACAGCAGATCAAGCATTTAAAATGGGTTGGTCAAGCATCAAACTTTATTTCATGATTGGATTGCCAACTGAAACTATGGATGATGTAATGGGTATCAGAGATTTGGCATACAAAGTCAAAGATTTATTCTTTGCAATACCTAGAGAAGAACGTAAGGGTAATCTTAGAGTGGCAACAAGTGCATCATGTTTTGTACCAAAACCATTTACACCATTCCAATGGCATGGTCAAAATACAATGGATGAATTCAAAGAAAAGCAAAGAGCACTCAAAAGTGCAATTAGAGATCCCAAAATATCATTTAGTACACATGATGCTGAAGTGAGCTTTTTAGAGGCTATATTTGCTAGAGGAGATAGAAGGCTCAGTGAAGCGCTTATAAAAGCTTGGGAAAAAGGTTGTAAGTTTGATGGATGGGCAGATTTCTTTGATTATAAATTATGGATGGAGACATTTGAAGAACTTAATATAGATACTAGTTTTTATGCTAATAGAGAGAGATCGTATGATGAAGTTTTACCTTGGGATTTTATTGATGCGGGGATATCGAAGGAATTTTTGATTAGAGAAAATGAGAAGTGTAAATCTGAAGAATTAACATGCGATTGTAGGAAGCAATGTCATGGTTGCGGTATAACAAAAACATTTGGAAGTGGTGTGTGCAATGTCTAAATTGAGATTAAAATTTTTTAAAAAAGAAGATATGATTTATATATCACATCTTGATATGATGAGAGTTATTCAAAGAGCTATGAAAAGAGCTGGAATGAAGGTAGAGTATAGTCAAGGATTCAATCCGCATCCACTTATGTCATTTTCAACAGCAGTTCCTCTAGGACTTACTATTGAAAGTGAGTATATGGATATAGATATGAAAGATGAGCTGACTGCTCAAAACTATATTGATAGAATAAATCCTTATTTGCCTGAAGGCTTAAGATTCATAGCTGGAGAAATAATTGACGAGAAAGAAAAACCTATAATGGGGCAAATACGATGGGGAAGCTATTTGATTTGCATAAAAGAGAAAATAGAAAGACCTATGATGGACGTAATAAATGACTTCATGAAGAGAGAAGATATATCATATACAAAGGTCAAAAAGAAGAAAAAGAAAATTGTTAAGAGAGAAATAAACATTAGACCGTATATAGAAAATATAGAACTAGTAGTAGAGGATAGCGAATTTGTAGTTTTAAAAACACTTGTCAGAACTGGTAGCGAAGGAAATCTAAAACCCGATAAAATGGTTGAACTGATGAATGAAGTGGAAAATTTAGAGCTAGATTTAATTAGTATAGAATATCAGCGACTTGAATTGTTTATAGAAAAAGATGATAAGAGAGTAAAACCTATTTAGGAGAAATGTATGAATACTATATTTATTGAAAAAGGATTGCTTGAATATCGATTGATGATATTAGAAGGAAATAGGCTGTGCAATTATCAAATTATAGGAAATGAAACACCTATGGTAGGAGATATATTTAAAGGCAGAGTAGAAGCTATTCTTCCTGAAATAGATGCGGCGTTTGTTGATATTGGACTAGGTAAAAATGCATTCTTGAGAATGGATGATATTCCAAATGGTACGAGTTTAAAACGTGGACAGATATTGCAAGTGCAGGTGCTCAAAGAGGCTATAGGAGATAAAGGTCCGCGAGTTAGCATGTATAGTGAAATAAGAGATTTGAAAATGGTTTTGATTAACAATGGAACTGGACAAATTAATATATCTAAAAAAATAAATGATACTAAAATAAGAAAAAAGCTCAAAGAAAAAATGCAAAAGTATGATATCACTGGATATGATATCATACTTAGAACTGGCGTTGATAAATGTACGGGTGATGAGTTCGATGGGCAGATAGAGTTTTTGAAAAACGAATTTAGCAGAATAAATGAAAACATGACTAAAGGTTATGAACCATGTTTGATAAGACGTTCGAAGGAATATTTTTGGGATATAATAAAAAATTATGAATCAGAAAAAGTAGAATCGATTTTAATTGAAGATCGGGAATTATATGATGAGTTTTGTAGGTGGAATTTGAGAATAAATTATTGCAATCCACAATTAATAAAATACTATGAAGGTCAAGAATTTCTGAGTTCTAGATATGCTATAAATCAGCAAATAGAGGAGCTACTAGATGTTAGTGTAAAGCTAAAAAATGGTGGCGAATTGGTCATTGAAAAAACCGAGGCGATGACTGTTATAGATGTAAATACAAAGAGTCAGATTAAAACCAATAAGTCAGATAATAAGCTCAAATTTGAAGTAAATGAAGAGGCTGCAGTAGAGAGTATTAGACAAATTATTCTCAGAAATTTATCAGGGATGATTCTGATAGACTTTATGAAAATGAGTGACTCTGAAAAAAATAAATTAAGTAAATTAATTAAGTCAGAGCTGAAAAAAGATTGTTTGCGATCTAATTTTTGGGGATTTACTAAGCTAGGGCTTGCTGAAATTTCAAGGCAGCGGAATTATAATCCATTAGAGAAACAATATAAAATGAGATGTGCTGCCTGCCAGAGAGAAAGTAGTCATCATAGTATAAGAAGATTAATGATAGGTATAGAGAATGAATATAGGAAGTATTTTAAATCTACAAATACAAGTTGTGTTTTGCTAAGAATGGCACCTAAATATGAAAAATGTAAAGTAGAATTAAATAGAATAATATGTGATATTGAAAAAAAATATGACATAAAAACAGAGTTGGTATTCGATTTTGATGAAATAAAGCCATATTTTCAAGTAAAAACAAAGAAATTTGCTAAAAAGTATTGACAAAGTTTGCTAAAATTGATATCATCTATAGCTGTAAGCCGCACAGATTGGGTTTAAAACTGCTAGGCAGTACCTGAATTTTGGCGAGACTGGTTAGAGGAGGTGTTTTGAATGTACGCAATTATTGAAACAGGTGGAAAGCAATACAGAGTTCAAGAGGGCGATCAATTATTCGTTGAAAAATTGGACGTAATCGAAGGTGAAAACTTTAAATTTGACAAAGTATTGTTAGTTTCTGAAAACGGAGACGTTAAAGTTGGTAAGCCATATGTAGATGGCGCTAATGTAGATGCAACTGTAGAAAAACACGGTAAAGGCAAAAAAGTTATCGTATTTAAATACAGAGCTAAGAAAGACTACAGAAAGAAACAAGGACATCGTCAACCTTATACAAAAGTAGTGATCAACAAGATCAACGGTTAGTATTATGGTTCGAGTCGAATTATTAAAACATGATCATCAAGTCTTCGGGTATGAAGTTAGCGGACATGCTGGCTATGCAGAATCCGGACAAGACATAGTTTGTTCGGCTGTATCAATATTAGCTTATACTGGTATTAATACTTTGTTAGACAGGTATGAGTGTTCTATTACTTACGAGATTGATGAAGGTTATATTCTGTTAAAATTAGAACAAGAGACTTTAGAGAATTGCAAAGAAGCATCTGTCGTACTTGAGACGATAGCTGTTGGATTTGAAAGTATTCTCGAAAGTTATCCAGAATATATAACTCTCAAGAGCAGGGAGGTGTAAGATATGATTAAAGTAAACTTACAATTATTCGCACATAAGAAAGGTGTTGGTAGTACTAAAAACGGTCGTGACAGTGAGTCAAAACGTTTAGGTGCTAAGAGAGCTGACGGACAATTCGTTAAGAGCGGAAACATCCTTTACAGACAAAGAGGAACTAAGATTCATCCAGGAACAAATGTAGGTCGCGGTGGTGACGATACATTGTTTGCTACAGCTGATGGAATCGTTAGATTCGAAAGAATGGGTAAAAACAAAAAGCGAGTAAGCGTATATCCTAACGAAGCAATGTAATGAGAAAGCCTACCAGAGTAATGGTAGGCTTCTTTTAAATTTTTAGAAATTAAGGGTGAGGCTATGTTTATCGATAAGGTAAAAATCGATTTGAGTGCCGGCAATGGTGGTAATGGAGCCGTAGCTTGGCGAAGAGAAAAATATGAGCCATCCGGAGGGCCAGCTGGAGGTAATGGTGGTCGTGGTGGAAGCATCATATTAAAAGTAGATTTAAGTATAAATACTCTAATTGACTTTCGCTTTAAAAAGAAATTTAAAGCAAGTAATGGTGAAATAGGTAGAGGAAAAAGACAATATGGTAAAGATGCTACTGATTTGATTATTCCAGTGCCTAAAGGAACGGTAGTAAGAGATGCAGGTACAGGTTCAATTATAGCAGATTTATCTGATGATGATTCGGTATTCGTTGTGGCAAAAGGTGGTCGTGGTGGAAGAGGAAATATTCACTTTACAACTTCGACTAGACAAGCTCCTAACTTTGCTGAAGCTGGTAAAAAAGGACAGGAAAGAACTGTTGTTTTAGAACTTAAAATGATAGCAGATGTTGGATTGCTTGGATTCCCAAATGTTGGTAAATCAACATTTTTATCTACAATTACTGCAGCTAAGCCAAAGATTGCAGATTATCATTTTACAACCCTTGTTCCGAATCTAGGTGTTGTAAAGATTGAAGACGGAAAAAGTTTTGTTATAGCAGATATACCAGGACTTATTGAAGGAGCTCATAAGGGTGTTGGATTAGGTCATGAATTTTTGAGACATGTAGAAAGAACTAGACTTTTAGTTCATATTCTTGATATATCGGGAAATGAAGGCAGAGATCCTTACGAAGATTTTATAAAAATAAATGATGAGCTAAAGCAATATAATGAAATCTTAGCAAATCGCCCGCAGATAGTTGTTTTTAATAAAACAGACCTAATGGACGATGATGAGATTTTGGCTTACTACAGAGAGAAAATAGAGGCATTAGGATACAAAGTATATTATATGTCAGCTGCTACTATGAAAGGTGTAGAGGAATTAAAATATACGATTTGGCAAGAACTTTCTCAAGTTGGTGATTTGGAACCTATATTTGAAGTTGTTGACGAATATGAATTGATGCTTGAAGATAACGAGAAACCAAAATATGAGATTGAATTTGAAAATGATATTTACTATGTTGAAGGTGATTGGATAGAGCATTTATTAAATTCTACAAATTTTGGTGATTACGATTCGGTAAGTTATTTCCAAAAGAGACTTAGAGACATTGGACTTATTGAAGCGCTTAGAGAATTAGGAGCTGGACAAGATTCCACAGTAGATATTTGTGGTATGGAGTTTGACTTCTTTGAATAAAGGAGGAAAAACATGTTAACTGGAAAACAAAGAAGCTATTTGAGAAAATTAGCTCACAATATTGATCCTATCTTCCAAATTGGTAAAAATGGGATTACAGATCCTTTTTTGCAACAAATTAGAGATGCATTAGAGGCAAGAGAACTTATAAAAGTAAAGGTTTTAGATAGTAGCTTTTTGAGTGCAAAACAAGCATGCGAAGAGGTTGCGGATAGAACAAATAGTGAGTTTGTACAGAGTATAGGAAATAAATTTGTTTTGTATAAAGAATCACGTGAGAAAAAAACTATAGACTTACCTAAAAAATAAAGAAGGTGAGCATATGCAAAAGATAGGTATTATGGGGGGGACGTTCAATCCGATTCACTTTGGACATTTATTTATAGCTGAAGAAGTGAAAGACGTCTATGATCTTGATGAAATACTATTCATACCTACTGGAACACCTCCTCATAAATCAAATGCGAATATACTAGATGGAAAGATCCGTTACCAATTAGCGAAGTTAGCAGTTCAAACAACAGACTATTTTAGTGTAAGCTCGATAGAAGTTGATAGAACTGGTTATTCATACTCCATAGATACATTAAAGTCACTACATGAAGATAGACCGGATGTAAAATGGTATTTTATTTTGGGAGCGGATGCTTTTTTATATTTAGAAAAGTGGAAAAGAATTGAAGAGGTTCACAATTATTGCGAATTTATAGTGGTTGCAAGACCAGGTTACAATCAGAATGAACTAGTTTGCGCTAAGGACAAATTAAATAAGAACTATTCTATAGAATCTCATTTAATAAATATTGAGGGCATAAATATATCATCTACGATTATTAGGAAGCGCTGTAATAAAAATAGATCGATTAAATACTTATTGCCTGAATCAGTTAGAGAGTATATATTAAAAAATTCTTATTATGGAGATGAATGATAGTGAATTCCATAGAAAAATGGCAAAAGGAAATGTTACTTAATTTAATTGGGAATAAGAGATATAAACATACAATTTCTGTTGTAGAGACAGTTGAGGAACTTTCGAATTATTATAATTTTAATCTGAAAAAAGCTAAGATAGCAGCATGGCTACATGATTTGGGTAAAATAAAACCAAGAGAAAAATACATGGAGTATCTAGAAAAATATAATATTGAATTGGATCAATACGAGATTCAATCTGCAGAGTTGGCACATGGAAAGCTAAGTGCAGCTATGGCTAGCGTAGAATTTGATATCCATGATGAAGAAATATTAGAAGCCATAAGAGTTCATACTACGGGAAAAATAGACATGAGTATGATTGACAAGATAGTTTTTTTAGCTGACTATATAGAGCCATCTAGAGAACATGAAGCTTGTGCTAAAGCTAGAAAACTAGCATTCGAAGGAAAGCTAGAGGATAGTTTGATTATGGCGATGGATGAAACTATTAAATTTGTAATAGAGAGAAGACAATTGTTACACATAGATACTATAAAAGCGCGTAATCAATTGATTGTAAAAGGAGGAAGTAATTAATGCAGGAAATGTTAGAATTGGCAGTAAAAGCTGCTGACAAAAAATTAGCATTTGACATGAATGCCATAGATTTACAAGGAATGAGCAGCTTGGCAGATTATTTTGTAATTGTAAGTGGAAATACTGATAGACAAGTTATGGCAATTGCAGAAGAAGTGGAACATCAATTAGAAAAATCAGGGCACTTTGTTATAGGAAAAGAGGGTCATAGAGAGGGAGATTGGGTATTATTAGATTATGGTGATTTAGTAGTACATGTATTCCAAAAAGAAGCAAGATCTTTTTATGGTCTAGATGAGCTTTGGAAAGAAGCAACTAAGATAGATATTGAAGATTTGATAGAAGTACAATAGTTTAAAGGGGGAATTTCATTGAACAAAGAGATAAATCCAATTTTGAAAAATTTGATTCCATTTGTTGAAGGATTGGCCAATACTATCGGAAAGAATTGTGAAGTGGTACTTCATGACTTAGAACATCCACAAAAGTCTATAGTAGCTATTTCAAATGGTCATGTGACCGATAGAAAAGTTGGTGGACCTATGACTGAAATGGGGCTCAAAGCTATTAGAAACAAGGAGTATGAGCAGGGTCTTATCAAATACAAAACTATTACGAATCATGGTAGGACGCTTAAATCCTCTACTTTTTTTATTAAAGATTTAGAGGGTAAGGTCATTGGTTGTCTTTGTATAAATATGGATATTACTGAATTGCTTTTGGTAAAAAATATTATTGATGATATGGCAATCACAGTAGAGCCTCAAATAGAAAGTCCCCAGGCTGATGAAACTTATGGAAGCAATATAAATGACATATTGTACAATGTAGTAGAGCGAGTAATTGCAGAATTTGGAAAACCAATAGCATACCTCAACAAAGAAGAAAAAGTTCAGATTGTAAAGCAATTAGATGAGAAAGGTATGTTTTTGATAAAAGGTGCAGTTGACTATATAGCAGAGATACTATGTGTTTCGAGATATACAATATACAACTATCTAGATGAAATTAGAGACGAAAAATATTAAATTTTTAAATAGATATGTTAAAATCATTTTAGAGTGCTATAATTGTATTGAGCGCTAAATGATAAATTTAAAACAAAATTGAAAAAAAGAGAGCTACTAGCGCTATGTGCTAAGAGCTCTCTTCTTTTTTACATATCATCTAATTGTTTTAGTCTTTTGCGAATTCTAAGTATGGTTAGCAAGCTTATGAAACAAGAATAGCCAATTAATGAATAAAACAGTGTTTTGGATACTGATATTTTGGGACCTTCTTCTTTTGTTTTAGATTCGGGTTTTCTATCTATGTTTTGAGCAGCTATAATTTTAGTATTACCAACAGAATTTCCATTTAGAGTATATATTTGCTCACCTAAAATTTGACCATCGTAAACTGGAGCATCTATACTATCGCTCAATATCAGCTCTGTTTTGACTGATTCTAGTTGATCCGGTGGCAGAACGATTGAAAAAGATTGGCTAATTACAGCAGGTACTTGCGAAAAGACACCATTTGTAACTGGCAACATTTTTAGATAAGTACCTTTGGCTGCAAGCGTGGTGCTTTTAAAATTATCAAATCCGTAATCTAATAATTTATGACTATCTATCCAGATATTTTTGCCAGAAGACTTTAGAACTACCGAAATTAATTCCATATCGCCTCTTTTGGCATATGAAACTAAGCAGGACTTAGCTTCAGGAGTGTATCCCGTTTTGCCACCCATTATACCAGGATAGTAAATATCTTTAGTAGAACCGTTGACATCTATTTTGTTCCCAGTTCCCTTGCCATAGAGCATTTTATTTTCAGATTTAAGATACCTAGGTACATCCTTTTTATTAGTAGGATTTATAGTGTAGGTATAGTTGGAAATTATCGATTTAAACATTTCATTTTCAGTAGCGTATTTCATTATATATGCTAAATCGTGAGCAGTTGTTGTGTGATTCGGATTTGGAAGTCCGTTTGGATTTACGAAATTTGTATGTTCTAACCCTAAAGACTTTGCTTTTTCATTCATCAAATTTGCAAAACTTTCAACACTTCCGCCTACTTTTTTAGCTAAAACGACAGCAGCGTCATTAGCAGATTCTATCATAGTTGCATACAATAGATCTTTGATAGTTATTATTTCACCTGATTCTAGAGCGATATGGCTACCGGATATTTCATAAGGTGTTTTTTCATCAACGACAACCTTATCGTCTAAGTTAGCAAGTTCTAGAGTTAATATTCCGGTCATTATTTTTGTAGTACTTGCAGGGTACATGATTTTATCTGAATTTTTTTCAAATAGAATCTGACCTGAGTTTTTATCAATTAATATTGCGGACTCTCCTACAATACTAGGTTGTTTTGCAGCGAATGCAAAGGAGGAAAGCAAGAATAAATTGCATAAAATTAGAACAAAAATAGTTTTCTTTTTAATAGTTGGTTTAAAGTACAAAATTGTCACCTCTTCATTTAAAATCCTTAACTCAATTAGTATATCAAAAAAAAATAGATTTTTTAAGTATTTCGTTGAAATTACAATGGTTTTATAAAAAAATATAATAAAAACATATATTGGAGGCGGTTACATGTCATTCTTTACAAAACGAAAGCAGTTGTTTATACTAGTAGTTGTTGGTATTTTCTTTATTATAGGATGTTGGATGAATTTTAATTCTGATGACCAATTTGAATTAGAAGAAAATTTTGAGAGATTGAGTTTAAATGGTGAAGCAGAATCTGAAAAATCATCTAAAATTTTTGTTCATATATGTGGGTGTGTGAAAAATCCTGGAGTCTATGAAATGGATGAAGGAAGCCGTTTGATGGATGTTGTTGAAAGCGCAGGGGGATTTGAATACAATGCAGATAGAGAATCTGAAAACTTAGCTAGAGTAGTTCAAGATGAAGAAAAAATAACAATAGCAGAAGCAGGACAGATATCTAAATCTAGTGAAGTGAGTATGCAAAGTAATAATGAAGTAAAATCAAGCAAGGTATCCATTAATGTAGCAACTAAAGCTGAACTCGAGAAACTTCCAGGAGTGGGAGAGAAAAAAGCTGAGCTCATTATACAATATAGAAAAGAACACAAATTTAAAAGTATAGATGAAGTAAAATTAATTAAGGGAATTGGAGACAAAACATATGAAAAAATGAAGTCTCTAATTAGAATTTGAGGTGGTTTAAAATGGAAAAACAAAAGCGATTAACGGAAATGACTAGAAGTTCGGGTTGAGCTGCTAAAATAGGGCCAGATGTTCTGGCTCAAGTGTTATGTGAATTACCAAAGAATCAAAAAGATGATAGATTGTTAGTTGGGATAGAAACATCTGATGATGCGGCTGTATACCAAATAAATGATGAAACAGCAGTAGTTCTTACAGTAGATTTCTTTACACCTATAGTAGATGACCCCTATTTATATGGACAAATAGCAGCGGCAAATTCTCTTAGTGATGTTTATGCTATGGGTACAGATCCACTGCTTGCTATGAATATAGTTTGTTTTCCAGAAGATCTTTGTGCATCTACCATTGAAGGCATATTGAGAGGTGGACATGACAAAGTAAGAGAAGCGAATGCTATGGTTGTTGGTGGACATACTATAGAGGATAAAGAACCTAAATTTGGTCTTTCTGTTACAGGGTTCATACATCCAGACGATGTTATGAAAAATTCTAGTGCTAAAACAGGAGATATATTGGTTCTTACAAAACCAATTGGAGTTGGAGTGGTGAATACTGCTTTTAAAGCAGATATGGCTGAAAAGCAATCGTATGAAGAAGCAATACTTTCTATGAGAACTTTGAACAAGATAGCTAAAGACGCTATGATGAAGGTAGGAGCAAATGCTTGTACAGATGTTACTGGATTTGGTCTTATGGGTCATGCTTTTGAGATGGCGGAAGGAAGTGGAAAAACACTTCATTTGCATACTGAAAGTATTCCTACGATTTACGGAGCATTAGAATTAGCTTCTATGGGTATAATACCAGCTGGGGCTTATGCGAACATGGAGCATATAAAAGACGAAGTATTGATAAAAGATGGAGTTGCTCAAAATATGGTAGATTGTATGTATGACCCACAAACATCAGGTGGATTATTGATATCATTACCAGCAGAGAAAAAAGATGAAATATTAAAAGAACTTGAAGCTAATGTTACGCCTTACGCAGTTATAGGAGAGGTAACGGATAAGCAAGAGTATTATATAGTAGTTGATTAGTTAGTAGTTTATTAGTTGATAGCTAATTAGTTAGTCGTTAATTAATTGACTAAGTAGTAGATTGATGAGGAGTGTTGAATTTCATGAATAAAGGGGAATTGTTTAAAAAAATCCCAAAAGTGGATGAAATATTGGCAGATACTAGAGTAGAGGCTTGCCTTGAAGAGTGTCCAAGAGTAACAGTTATGGAAATGATTCGTAAAGCGTTAGATGGATTACGAGAAAAGATAAAAAATGATGAAGTAAATTTAGATGAGCTAGAAGCATTGATAAGAAATTTGCCTCAAGTTATAGAAAAAGATATATTGAAGGAAAATGATTCACATCTTAAAAAAGTTATAAATGCAACTGGAACAATAATACACACGAATTTAGGAAGATCGCTTTTGGCAGAATCTGCAGTTGAGAAAGTAGCGGAAGTGGCTAGATCATATTCAAATTTAGAGTATAATTTAGAAGCTGGAAGGCGAGGCTCTAGATATAGCCATGTAGAAGAAGTTATTCAAAAGATAACAGGAGCAGAAGCCGCTATGGTTGTAAATAACAATGCTTCTGCTGTAATGCTTATACTTAGTACTATGGCTAAAGGTAAGGAAGCTATAGTTTCTAGAGGCGAATTAGTTGAAATAGGTGGATCGTTTAGAATACCTGAAGTTATGGAACAAAGTGGGGCAAAGCTCGTAGAAGTGGGAGCTACAAACAAAACGCATGCTAGAGATTATGAGAAAGCGATTACAGAAGAAACTGGTGTACTATTGAAAGTTCACACAAGTAACTACAGAATAATGGGATTTACAGATGAAGTATCACTTGAAGAACTTGTTGAGATAGGTCAAAAACATGATATTCCGGTAATAGAAGATATCGGAAGTGGAGTTCTTCTGAATTTAGAAAAATATGGTCTTGAACATGAGCCAACGGTTCAAGAATCTATAAAGGCAGGAATAGAAATCGTTTCGTTTAGTGGAGATAAACTTTTAGGAGGACCACAAGCGGGAATTATTGTAGGGAAAAAATGTTATATAGATGAAATGAAGAAAAATCCGCTTACTAGAGCAGTGAGGATAGATAAATTTACCATAGCAGCATTAGAGGAAACATTAAAATTATATCTAGATGAAAAGAAAGTTATAGAGCAGATACCAACTATGAAAATGGCAACTATGACGATGGAAGAACTAGAAGATAAAGCTAATGGATTGTTTGATACGCTAAAAAGCGAAAATGTAGATGCAGAATTTAGAATAGTTGATCAAAAGTCTCAAATAGGTGGAGGCGCTATGCCACTTTCTCGTTTAGCTACTAAAGCTATAGAAATAAATCCAAGTCAGATAAGTGTGGCTAGTTTAGAAGAGAGACTTCGTAATGTAGAAGTACCCATTATTGCTAGAGTTTATCAAGATCGTTTGCTATTGGATGTTAGGACTATTGACGTTAATTCATTTGAATATATTGCAAAGACATTTAAAGAAGTTTTGAAAAAAGCATAAGATGACGTAGAGGAGTGAATAAATGAGCAACTTTATAATAGGAACGGCTGGTCATATAGATCATGGTAAAACAACGTTGATAAAGGCACTTACAGGTCATGAGACTGATCGTTTAGAACAAGAAAAAGAAAGAGGTATATCTATAGAACTTGGATTTACTTATTTTGATTTAGAAAATGGTACTAAAGCAGGAATCGTAGATGTTCCAGGTCACGAGAGATTTCTAAAAAACATGCTTGCTGGAGTAAGTGGCATGGATATGGTAATGCTAGTGATAGCTGCTGATGAAGGAATAATGAAGCAAACAAAAGAACACTTAGATATATTAAACATGTTAGAATTACATCATGGTATAGTAGTTCTTACAAAAAAGAATTTAGTTGATGAAGATTGGTTAGAATTAGTGCAAGAAGATATAAAAGATTCACTAGAAGGTACTTTTTTGGAAAATGCACCAATATTGTCAGTTGATTCGGTTTCAGGAGAAGGTATAGCTGAACTGAAACAATTATTGTCAGATATGAGTGAAAAAATAGAAGCTAAGAGCGATGAAGGTATCCCAAGACTTCCGGTAGATAGAATATTTACAATTACTGGATTTGGAACTGTAGTAACTGGAACTCTTATATCGGGAACATTTAAAGTTGGGGATGAGGTAAGTGTATATCCAGCGAGTAAATCTACAAAAATAAGGGGAATTCAAGTTCACGGAGAGGCGTCTAATGAAGCTCATGCAGGACAGAGAGTTGCTTTAAATCTTTCAAATATCAAGAAAAGTGAAATTGAAAGAGGAGATATTGTGGCACCGCCAAAGACATTTACTAATACTATGATGTTAGATGTCAAAGTTCAGATGTTAAAAGACGCTCCAAGAATTATTGAAAATAGAACGAGACTTAGATTGTATCATGGTGCGAGGGAAGTGCTTTGTAGAGCGGTAGTATTAGACAGAGAATATGTAGGGCCTGGTGAAGAGGCTTATGTACAGCTTAGACTTGAAGAAGAGATTGTAGCGAAAAAAGAAGATAGATTTGTCCTAAGATTTTATTCACCGATGGATACTATTGGTGGAGGTGTTATAATAGAGCCAAATCCCCCAAAGCGAAAGCGCTTTGATGAAAATGCATTAAAGGAAATAGAACTTATGGAAACCGGTGATTCCAATGAGTTAGTTTTAAATAAAATAAAGCAATCTAAAGGATATTTTGCTACTATGAAAACACTAGCTCTTGAATTAGGTCAGTCAAATAAAATTCTAGAAGCAGATATAAGTGATCTGAAAGAAGAAAATAAAATTCACGAATTAAAAGTATATAGTGAAAATTATTATATAGCAGATAGTTCATATCAGATGCTAGTGCAACAATTAAAAGACCACTTAAGTGATTTTCATAGAGATTATCCACTTAGAGATGGAGCTATAAAAGAAGAAATGAGAAGCAAATATTTTCAAAATGTCAATTCAAATGTATTTGATGTGTTTATTCAATTACTTGAATCAAAATCAGAAATCAAGGTGAAAGACAAGGCTATAGCTCTTTATGATTTCGAGAAAAGCTATGATGACGAATCGAGAGCAATATACAATGCGCTTTCAAAAGAATTTGAAGAGGGAGCATATGCTCCAAAAAATAGTTTTGAGATAATAGAAGCATATAGTCAAAAAGAACAACCATTGGTAAACGAAATATATAATGCTATGCTTATAGAAGGAACATTAATTAAAGTTTCTAATATAGTTACTTATCATAAAAAATACTATGATGAGGCAATAGAGTACTTGAAGAAGCATATTTCAGAAAATGGTGGAATTACTATGGCTGAATTTAGAGATAAACTAGGAATAAGTCGTAAATATGCTGTTGCATTTTTGGAATTCTTAGATAGCCAAAAGATAACAATTCGCGAAGGAGATATTAGAAAACTTTACGAAAATGTAAAGTCTTAATTACAAATCTTGATTCGATTTTTATTTAATCATTGGCGAGATTATGATAATATGTAATTATAGACTAAAGTGGGGTGAAATCATGGGTGAACCGACAAAAATTCTCATCGTTGATGATGAGACATTATTAGTAAAGGGCCTAAAGTATAGTTTAGAGCAAGAACGCTATGAAACAGACGTTGCTTACGATGGTGAGGTAGCTTTAGAAAAAGCATTGAATAACAAATATGACTTGATTATATTAGATGTTATGCTTCCAAAGATAGATGGACTTGATTTGTGTCAGCAAATTAGACAAAAATCAAATGTTCCAATTATCATGCTTACTGCAAAAACAGAAGATATGAACAAGATTTTGGGATTGGAATTTGGTGCAGATGACTATTTGACTAAGCCATTTAATATTTTAGAATTAAAAGCTAGAATAAAGGCAATACTTAGAAGAACTGCTCAGCCAAAAGATATATCCATAGGAGATCAAGTAATAGAAGTAGAAGACTTCAAGATCAACACACTTGGAAGAAAGGTGGCTTTAAAGGGTAAAAACGTAAATCTAACAGCAAAAGAATTTGATTTACTTGTACTGCTTGCAACAAATGCTGGTAAGATATTTACTCGAGAAGAGTTATTGGAAACAATTTGGGGATATGAGTATTTTGGAGATTTGAGAACGGTGGATGTCCATATAAGACGTTTACGTGAGAAAATAGAAGAAAATTCTAGTCAGGCAGAATATATACTTACAAAGTGGGGCGTAGGCTATTACTTTAGAGGTGGAAAAGAAGAAGCTAGAATTAGATAGTATGAGCGGCCATTTGGCCGCTTTCTTTAAATAAAATATTGGGAGAAGGTTATGAATAGAAATAGTGTAATAGAAAGTATGCAGCGTAGTAAATTTATGAGTATAAGATGGAAACTCATATCGACGTATTTACTACTTATTTTATTCTTTGTAGTCATATTAAATATTTTTATAGCGAGTACTTTGGAAGAAACCTATGTGAGAAACAAAAAAGTATCTCTTCTTTCGGAAGCTAACGTAATAAGTAATAGTGTGAAGTACTTTATAGATATTCCAAAGCAAAATTATTCGTTTGCACTTTTGAGTAGCCAAATAATAAGCTATGGAGAAACCTTAAATTCTAGAGTTCTCATACTAGACAAAAATGGTAGAGTACTGAAAGATTCTAATCAAATAATAGAAGGTAAGTTATTAAAACATGACGAGATAAAAAAAGCACTTGGAGGAGATACTACTGTAGAAACTCATGAATTTGAAGAGTTTGGAAGAGTAATGTATCTTGCAGTACCAATTAGACTTGATAACAAGGTTATAGGAGTTACATTTATATCCACATCGTTAAATGATATAAAAAAGAACATAGAAGAGGTACAGGATTTAATAAACCTTATATCACTTATAGGTCTGGTTTTTATAAGTTTAATAGGCTTTGGATTTGCGGATTACTTGTCTAAACCAATAAATAGAATGATACAAGCGATAAATAAAATGTCTCAGGGCGATTTTTCACAAAAAATAGAAACACACAGTAGTGATGAATTTGGTCTTCTAAGTAGTGCATTTAACAGTATGAGTGTAAAGCTTGGTGAAGTTGATGCTCAGAGAAAAGATTTTGTTGCTAATGTATCGCATGAACTTAGAACACCTCTCAGTTCTATAAAACTCCTGTCAAATAGTTTGATTCAAGATGAATCAGCAGGTATAGAGATTTATAGAGAATTTATGAAAGATATAGATGGTGAAGTTGAAAGATTGAATAATATAATAACTGATTTATTGCTATTAGTGGATTTAGATAAGAAAAAATTAGATGTAAACCTTAAACCGACTTATGTAAATTTTTTAGTTGGAAGAATAATAAAAAGATTACGTCCATTAGCTGAAGAAAAGAGAATGAGCATAACATTTATAGAAAAAGATAAATTGCAGCTCAGGTTAGATTCTGATAAAATACAGCAATCTATAATCAACATACTTCACAACGCTATCAAATACACTCAAGAAGAGGGTGCAATAAAAGTAGAGCTCTATAAAGAAAATGATTTTGCAGCTATCAAAATAGAAGACAATGGATG